>JAFWCP010000322.1 GCA_017536845.1 Solobacterium sp.
CCCTGACTGTAAATAGATGCCGGATTTGACTCTGCTGTCCGCCGGACGTTGTGCGTCTGCAGGAAGCACCCAGCTCCGTCCGTTTTTATATGCACCGGGTATCCGGCCATTCCTGCAGAGCACAGCAATCCTGCGCTCGGAAATCCCCCAACGCTTCGCAGCTTCGGAAACTTTGATGAATTCTGACATTCACGACACCCTCTGCTTTATATCCTTATCATGCAGACATTCGCACACCAGCAATTGCGGCTGTGATGAGTTCACGCAGTCTTCCAGGATCTGCTGCTCTTCTTTTCTTCCAGACATCCACATACGTTTCCCTCCTCGAATATCATCGGCTGAAACAGCCATAGTTCAAGTTCTTTCAGCCCTGTTTCTTCTGTTTGCCGCATGCAGTTAATGATCTGTTTCCTCTTAAGGCATGAAAAACCACGGCAGGAAGGGGATCCTGCCGCGGTGTAAAAACGTTATTCAATCACGCCGGTTTCAGCAACCTTCGCATACCAGTACGCGCTCTTTTTAGGGTAACGCTTCTGGGTTTCAAAATCCACATAGAACAGGCCATAGCGCTTTTCATAGCCATTTGACCAGGAGAACACATCCATCAAGGACCAGATGAAGTATCCTTTGACATTGGCTCCGTCACGAATGGCATCGGAGATGACTTCAAGATGCTTGCGGACATAATCAATCCGGGCATCGTCATAGACGGTATCATCAACGAATTCATCCTTATATCCTAAGCCATTCTCGGTAATGTAGATCTTCCTGTAATTGGGATAATCCCGTTTCACGCGCATGATCTGGTCATACAGCCCCTGCGGCCAGATCATCCAGTCCCAGTCGGTACGGGGCACATTGACATCGAATTCACGCCGGCCGACGCCTTTGATCTGGTACTTTGATCCGCCTTTGTCGCCTTTTGCGTTATGGGTGATTTCCGTTTCTCCGTCAAAGCCGCGCATCCAGTCGCTCATGTAGTAGTTGATGCCCAGGAAATCATTCAGATCCTTCGCTGCTGTCAGTACTTCAAAGTCTTCCTCACGAAGATCGAGATCACCGCCGTTGGCATCGAGGATTTCCTTTACCCCTTTCATGGTATGTTCGGAATATCTGCCAAAATAGGTGGCATCCAGGATGAAGCGGTTGTGGATGATGTCCTCAAGGTCAGCCACTCTGACATCATCAGGATTCTTCGGATCATACGGATACTTGGTCGGCAGGGCGTGAACCACGCCGATCTGTCCCTTGTATCCGCCTTCCTTATAGGCCAGCACCGCTCTGGCATGGGCCAGCATCATGTTGTGATGGGACTGGAACAGCTTGGCAAGGTCGTAGCGGATGCCGGGCGGAAACTTGCCGGTCAGATACTGGCCATCCCCGATCGGACCGATTTCATTGAATGTCG
The DNA here is from genome assembly GCA_017536845.1 of Solobacterium sp. The sequence goes on from JAFWCP010000322.1 coordinate 1,409, forward strand.
TCCAGTATTTCACTTCCGGGAATTCATCAAAGCAGAACTTTGCGTAATTGACAAAGTGCTCAATATTCTCCCGGTTCAGGAAATCACCGCTGCGGTGCAGGGCTTCCGGAGTATCAAAATGGTGCAGGGTGACAAATGGTTCGACATGTCTTTTATGACATTCCGCAAACAGTCTGTGGTAGAATTCCACCCCTTTGGGATTGACCTCCCCATACCCCTGCGGGTAAATCCTTGACCAGGCAATGGAGATCCGGATCCCGTTGATGTGGAACTTCTCCGCCAGGGCCAGATCTGCCGGATACTGATGGTAGAAATCACTGGCCGGCTCTGCCGTATACCAGTAATTCTCTTCCAGATATCTGTCCCAGGCGACAGGACCCTTGCCGTCGGTATGGACAGCACCTTCGGCCTGGTAGGCAGCGGTAGCACCGCCATAGATAAAGTCTTTCGGTAAGGTTTTCATAACTGCTCCTTATGACATCTGTTCTTTGACAAAGTCCAGCGCTCCCTGACCATCTCTTGTCAGGCGGATATACTGTCCCCCTTCGGTTTTGGCCAGACGGATGCCGAGCTTATCGGTTTCCGCCTTCATGTCCTCAAAGTTGGAAGCCACCTGTGGGGCAAGGATGACCAGCTGGTACTGAGGCAGGATTTCGCGATGAGCACCATAGCTGCCGGCTGCCGCCTTGACCGGAGCGCCGTATTCCTTCGCCGCCTTGTTCAGGGCATTTGCCAGTAAACCGCTGGTGCCGCCGCCGGCACACAGCACAAGGACATTGACCGGTTCTTCAATTTCCTTTGCCTTTTTCAGAATGGCATCCGCTTTTGCCGTATTGAAGTTTGCGGCAACCTTTTCCTTTAAGGAATCATCCTTCTTTCCGGTCCGCTCTTCTTCCAGGATCTGTTCATCATATACCTTGACGAAAGGATAATAGATCAGCACATCCACTGCAATCAGCAGCAGCGCGAGCACGAAGGACAGGAACTGGAAGTTCGTTCCCAGGATCAGGCCCAGCGGGGCCGGGGTCGTCCAGGGCAGGTTGGCCGTAAAGCTGTTCATGCCGAACACGTCAACAAAGAATTTGAAGATCCATACATTGACAATCGGCGCGGCGATAAAGGGGACAAAGAACACCGGGTTCAGAACAATCGGCGCCCCGAAAAGGATCGGTTCATTGACGCCGAAGAAGGTCGGCACCACCGATGCCCGGCCGATGGCCCGGTTGCGTTTGGACTTCGTCAGCCACATGAACATGAAGGGAACAACCAGGGTTGCCCCGGTACCGCCCATTGTGACGATGAACATCTGCGTGCCGGATGTCAGAACCTTGTCCGCATGCATGCCGGCCTGCAGAAGCTTAAGGTTGGTTTCCACATTGGCATAGGTAATTGCCGCAATGGCCGGTTCGACAATGGAAGGGCCGTGGATGCCGACAAACCAGAAGAAGGCATAGGCTCCGAAAATCAGCGTAATGCCAAGATACCCGTCAGCCGCTGTAAACAGCGGGGCAAGCAGGGTGCCGATGGATTCTGCCACATTGACTCCCATGATACCATGAACGGCCAGTTCAAGGATATACAGAAGCACAATGGAAAGGGTGAAGGGAATAAGGTCCTTGAATACCTGGGAGATATTCGGCGGCACTTCTTCCGGCATCTTGATGGATACGTTGTTCTTGACGCAGACCTTATAAACATTGACCGTCAGGAAGGCGGCAATGAAGGCAGTCAGCAGTCCCTTTGTCCCCATGAAGCCGGTCAGGAAGCCGCCGTCCGTCGGGTCGGCTGCCATGATCACAAAGCCGATGATCGCCGCCAGCATGGTGGAGATGTAGTTGATCTGGTTGGTGCTTTCCATGTCACGGTTCATGGAATCGGTCAATGCCTTGGCTGTGGTGCCGGCGACAAAGAGTCCAAGAATGCCCATGGAGCAGCTGTACGGCGTCATCAGGGCTTTCTCGATTTCCGGACTCCAGTGGAAGCCGAAAGCATTGGGAACATAGGCAATCAGGATGAAGATGCTGGAAAACAGGATGACCGGCATACCGGCGATGAATCCATCCCTGATGGCCCGAAGGTAGATATTGCGGGAAATCTTCTCAAAGAAAGGCTTTCCTTTTTCAATCCAGCTGATCAGCGTATTCATATCAGTACCTTCTGTAGAGTTCAATAAAATGCTTCATCAGATCCTGAAGCAGGATGGAGGTCATCAGGTGGTCCTGGCCATGGATCATGGTGATGCTGTAGGCAATGTCTTCGCCCATTGCTTCTTTCTGCAGCAGGGAAGTCTGCGCCTTGTGAGCGTCATTCAAACACTGTTCAGCTTCACGGACCAGTGCATCTGCTTTCTCAAAATCCTTATTCTGCGCCGCCTTGAGCGCTTCCAGCATTTTCGAGCGGGCATCGCCCGAATAGGCAACAATTTCAAACCCGAGCAGGGTTACTTCTTCTCTGTTCATCTGAAACTCCTTTTCTTACTTTTCAAACCAGGGAACAGCGGTCTGCTTCAGCACTTCATTCAGTGCTTCGATATTGTTTCGGCCTTCGTGGCGCAGCCATCTGCGGGCAGCGCCTTCACCCAGTTGCATATAGCTGTGGATGCTGCCGGCCCAGGTGGCCCGGCCGCACAGAACGCCGGAAAACCTGGCGCCTGATTCAGCCGCAAACATCAGCGTCCGCCGGAAAAGATCGGCACTGACACCGGCGCTGAGATAGATATAAGGCAGACTGGCTGCTTCTTCCTGACGGAGGAACCACTCTCTTGCCTGACGTTCCGTGTAGATTGTTTCCTTGCCGAAGCCTTCCACATAGTTCATATTGACAGGCACTTCCACCTTCAGCACATCCACGCCGAAACGAGGCTGGGAGAATACCTTCATGGCGCCGATGACCTTATGCGGCTTGGCCAGAGCATAGTCCGGCCCGGCCACATCAGGATTGTCTTCATCGTAGGCAAGCAGTTCCAGGAAGAACGGAAGTCCTTCACCGGTGCATTCTGCCCCGATGCGCTCAATGTACGCCTGCTTGCGGCGGTTGACTTCAGCATCGCCGTCAGCGTCATAGTAAAGCAGGAATTTAACAGCATCGGCGCCGGCGTCTTTAAGGCGTCTGACCGACCAGTCGGGCAGGCAGTCCGGCATACGTTCGTTGCTGTTCACGTCGTAGCCGGTCTTTTCGTATGCAAGCAGCAGACCGGTGCCCTTGGCCAGCGCTTTGGCGGCTGTCAGACCGTATTCGGGATCCAGCAGCATGGCCGAGGCATACGGCGTCAGTTCTTCCGCAACAATGGTTTTGATTCGCGCCATCTTTTCAGCGGATGGTTCTTCCTCGCTGAACTGCTTCATCAGTTTTCGCAAAGCGCCGCGCTGGTCAAAGGCAAGGGCGCTGATAATGCCGTTCTCATCACTGAGACGGTTCAGGGTTGTTTTCTTTTCTTCATTCATCTGCATACCTCTGTTACCGTAATCTGACGGTAGAGTTCTTCATAGTGTTCCATATTCACATGGCCGGTTGCTTTTTCCATCGCATTCAGCATGCCCAGTGTATTGGCCCGTTTCAGCAGGTCTTCATCAGACAGTCCATGCAGAAGGCCGGAAGCAATGCCGGCAACTGTGGAATCCCCTGACCCGACCGGGCTGACCGCCTGAATCGCGGGGATATCGACTTTGTAGTAATGATTTCCATGCCTGGCAAAGCTGCCGTCTTTGCCAAGGGAGACAATGATCCATTCGATGCCGGTGAATATTTCTTCCGAAAGGGCTTCCTTCAGGGCATCGACATTCCCGGGTACTTCTCTTTGCAGAAGCTGGCTGAGTTCATCCGTATTCGGCTTGACTGCGGTCGGCTTCCCTTCTGCCTTCAAAGATGTTTCCAGTGCCTTTCCTGAACAGTCCAGCACGACCGGAATGCCTTTCTTCAAAGCGATGGCTGTCAGTTGGGCATAGGTGTCTTCCGCCAGGCCTTTGGGCAGACTGCCGGAAAAGACAACCACATCACATTCCTTCAATAAGCCATCATAATAAGTACGGAACCGTTCATACGTTTCTTTTGAAACTTCCGGCCCAGCTTCCAGGATTTCCGTCTGCTGTCCCTCATGCAGGATGGCAATGCAGTTGCGGGTATTCCCTGCAATCGGGAAGAAGGCGGTACGGATGCCGGCTCTTACCAGCTCTTCCTGCAGGTATTCACCGTTCTTTCCGGCTGTCAGCCCCGTCGCCACGACATCATCATGCAGTTCATGCAGGACCCGGGTGACATTAAGACCTTTGCCACCGGGTGTCTTGGCTGTTTCCAGAGGCCGGTTGACCCCGTCAGTTACGAACTTTGGCAGCTGATAGGCAATATCAATTGAGGGGTTCATCGTGACGGTGAGGATCATACGTACTCTCCCCGTCTGTACTTCTCAAGGAATTCATCGAAGAAGTGCGGATCTTCCTGGCCATCCGCTGCCGTATCCAGACGATGGATTTTTTCAATCAGCTTCCTGTTTTCCTCACTGGGAATGTATTCCGTTTCCAGAAAGGCATCGATGATGTCATTGATGAGGAAGCCGCCGCTGATCTTGCCGCCAAAACCGATGACGTTGGCATTGAGTTCCTGTCTGGCATAGACAGCCGTGGTCATATCTCTGACCAGGGCAGCACGAATGCCGGGCACCTTGTTTACGGCATTGCAGATGCCGACGCCGGTCCCGCACATGCAGACGCCGAAATCTGCTTTTCCTTCTGCAACTGCTTCCCCTACCCGTTTGCCGTAAATCGGATAATGGGTGCGGAAATTGTCATACGTACCGCAGTCGATGACTTCATATCCCTTTTCCTTCAGATGATCGACAACAGCAATCTTTTCTGTTGTGACAATGTGGTCACAGCCGACAGCGATTTTCATCAGTTCACCTCCGCAAGGGAAAGAGGCTTTCCCATATGATTGAGCATGTCCACCCGCACCTGGTGACGGCCGCCGTCATACGAGCCTTCCGCAAAGTTCTTCACGATGTTCTTTGCCAGTCCGGGGCCGGTGATCTCTGCACCGATGGTGATGATGTGAGCATTGTTATGAGAGCGGGTCATATAGGCGGTTCTTTCATCCGAAACTTCCGCAGCCACCACGCCCTTGATCCGGCAGGCAGTCATAAACGGACCGGCGCCATAGGCGTCAACGATCACGCCGTAACGGTCATCACAGACTCCGACTTCCCTGACGACTGCAAGGGCCGCGTCAACAAAGTCACAGTCCTGATTCGCCGTGACGTCCATGACTTCATACCCCTGATCAGACAGATATTCTTTCAGAACTTCCTTCAGACCGCGGCCTGCCGGGTCTGAACCGAGAATAAACTTCATTTTGATTACCTCCTGTTAATGTTTTGGAATAACAGCCTGAAGACAATTGGTTCTGCAGAAACCTGCCGGAAATGAGTTCTTCCTCCCGACAGCCATAATATAGTTTGTTTCAAACACTAAGTCAACACTAACTGTTTGCTTTAAACATTATAGTTTTTGATATAAACATAACGATTCATTTGAAACGCTGCACGAACGACAGGAAAACAACACAAACGGCAAACATCAGACAATTATGCCCATATTCTGTTTGTTTGTTTCTTTGTTCGTATTGTTGTTTGTATTTTCTGACGGGTGTATAATACGAACATAGCGAAGGTTATACTATGAAAAAAGAAGAACGGCAGATCCAGATCCAGAAAATGCTGAACAGCACCGGCACCGTCACCGTCAGTGAAATCGTGAACGCACTGTGCGTTTCAGATATGACCGTGCGGCGTGACCTGGCAGAGATGGCGGAACAGGGCATCCTGATCCGCACCCACGGCGGCGCTCAGCGCGTGCTTGGCGAAGACAATGGGCTGGAACGCTCGCACCAGGAAAAGAAACATCTGCAGGAAGCAGAAAAAACCGCCATCGCGAAAACGGCGGCGGATTTCATTCCGGATGGGGAAACCATCTTTCTGGGCCTGGGCACAACCATGGAGCTGCTGGCCGGCTGTCTTAGACACCGGACAATGCGGATTGTCACCAACAGCCTTCCTGTCTTTGAAATCCTGCGTTTCTGCAAGACCGTTGATCTGCTTCTGGTCGGCGGAGAATACCGTTCCATTACCGGTGCCTTTGTCGGCATGACATCGGTGCAGGCCATCCAGAATATGCGGTTTGCGAAAATCTTCATCAGTGCCAACGGCATTGTGGGCAACAACGTCTATACCTACAGCGAAGCGGAAGGCGAAGTGCAGAAAACGGCATTGAACAATGCCAACAGGAAATACCTTGTGACCGATGCCAGCAAGTTCGGCCGTTATGATTTCTATGAATTCTGCAAGGTCAGCGACTTTGACCATGTCATCACCGATGCCGGCGTTGATGAGAATACGCTGCAGCAGCTGCGCTCATTGAGCGATGTCATCATCGCATCCTGAAGAAAAAACAGATGACAGGAAATCTTCCTGTCACCTGCGTTTCAGTCATGATACAGATCAGGCTTTCTGATCTTTTTATTATGGAACGTCTTTTCAGCGGCGAAAGTTCTGAGCCATGGCTTCCATACGGGGATTGAAGGTACAGGGCATGCCGATGGTTGTCTGCCATGTCAGCACACTGCCGTTCTGCGTCAGTGTGCCTTCCGCATACGTATCTGATGCTTCAATCGCCTGAATGACCTCAGGAATCATTTCGGCAAAGTCTTCTTCCGTCAGGATTTCCAGCCCTTTTTCTTCGGCATATGCTTTCTTGACTTCCTCGATCTTCGCAAAGACATCTTTTTCCAGAAGCAGGTTATCTTCTTCGGTAAAGACGTGCGCTTCTTCTGTCTGCGCTGGCGCAGATGCGGCACAGCCGGCCAGAAGCACAACGGCCGGCAGCAGGAATTTCACGAACCTTTTCATTTTCTTCTCCTGGACATCTTTGATGTGTCCCTGATCATTATACCTGCAGGAAGGGGTATTCAACGCCCTCTGTCCATAAAAAGACCGCAAACGTCTGTCATGCCTTTTCCGCAATTCAGAGAAACTCTGCAGGATCGGACGGTTCCCGGCTCATCACCGGAAGGCCGCAGTTCCTATGCGGAATACTCATTACACCTGAATGTCCTTTGCATATGCGTATGAAATAATCTCACCTTTTTTCGTCTGCCGGTAGCCTTTTTCCTTATGTGAATAGTCTGAAATATCGGAAGACCCAAAATCCTTGAACTTTTCATATATGCGTTCCAGCACGGCCTTTTCCTGATCAGAAAGAACGCCTTCCGGCATGCTGCAGTCCGGAACCACCTGATGTTTTTCATATGTACCATCATAGTAAACATCAATATGGGCAATGTGGTCAGCTTCCATCTGTCCGATAAGGATATCAAAATGATCCGGCACAGGGCCATAAGGAAGATGCGCATACTTCAGGCCGGATATGGAAATTCCGTTTTCTTTATAGAACAACATATCCGAATAGTTCAGCAGTTTCATCAATTTCGTCTTGAGCAGTTCACCGTTTTTATGTCCGAAGAAAAGAACCATAGAGCAGAATTTCTCATAATCAAAACCCTTAAATCCATTTTCTTCGGAAGGAATTCTTGAAAAATACAGGTCAAAGAAACGGTTTCCGGAACGATCCTTCGCATCCTGTTCCAGACAGGAAACGGTTTCCAGCAGTCTGGATTTCTGTTTCTCGTCAAGCATTACTTCATTTTCCGTCAGATAGGTCCTCATATTTTCCGGATTCCGCAGGAAAAGCAGCAGGCTGTTGTGCGCTCTGTCCTGTATGGCTCCATTTTCATACCTGCGGATCGTCTTATCTCCCCAGTTCAGCAGTCTGGCAAAGCTTCTCTGGCTGAGTCCGTACTGTTCTCTGATTTGCTTTATATCTTCAGGGAAAAGAAGCTTGTGTCTGTTCCGGTATTCGTTGTAAGCACAGATAAGCGTAGCCGAGTCAAGTTCTTCATTAAAAAGCTCTTCTCCGCATTCTGCACACACCATAACCTTTGCATCAACTTCAATATCTTCCCCACAGACATTGTAGGTTTCCTTACGAACAATGATCCTTGTCTCAACCTCTTTTCCACATGCTTCGCAATAATCCATCATTATCTTCACCTCCTGTTTAACTATATTCATCTTCGTGGAAACTCAGGCATTTGAGGATATCCTTTCCATTTCGGTTCTGGATTTTCAGTTTCACATAAAACTGTTCACCATCAACATTTTTCTTAAACTCCCAGATGTCTCCAGGCTGCGTTTTATCAAAATCCTTCTTCGGCCCTTTGAAGTAATCTCCTGTCATCAAACCCAGGATTTCATCTTTTGCATCCCTGACAGTGAATCCATGATCGGACAGGGCCTGCAGATTTTTACCTCTGGGCATAAACACATAATTGCCTGCTGCTATCAGCTTTTTGGCATTCGCAAGAAATGATGAGATGTCCGATACACTTGCTTGATTGCTCACTCAGTCACCTCCTTGCCTTTATTCTACGCAAGAATCCTGAAAGGTCAATATAAAATGCGGTCATATGACCGCATTTTATATCCCGATCAGATATCCAGACACGAACGAGCGGATATCTGGCGATGATCACGTATCGGCATGTATGATTTATCTCACACCAGGCTGCTAAACACCGGGTAATGATCCTTATATTCTGGAAAGCATGTGCTCCGACGATACCTTTTCAGGCCGCGTGTGCTTTTCCTTCTCAGGCAGGTTCGATGCCTATTCAAATGCTTCCGCAACTTCCGCAAGCAGGTCACGGATGGGCAGATGCTGAGGGCAGACACGCTCACACTTGCCGCATCTGATGCAGTCAGAAGCCTTGCCATGATTGACGATGATGGCGTTCTTGTAGTAGAACGGTCCGTTCCAGCCGCCGAAGATCTTATCTGTATTGTAGGCGGAGAAGATATCCGGGATCAGGATCTTCTTCGGGCAGGAGCTTTCTTCGATGCAGTAACGGCAGGAAGTGCAGGGAATCATGTTCTTCCTGCTGAAGACATCACACACCTTCTTCACCGCTGCCATTTCTTCTTCATCCAAAGGCTTGAAGTCTTCCATGAAGGAGACATTGTCAGCCATCTGTTCCATATTGCTCATGCCGGATAAGACAACCCGGATGTTGGGGAAGGATGCCGCAAAGCGGATGGCATAGGAAGCGTTGGAACCTCCTTTTAATGCATCCAGCACAGCCTGGGCTTCTTCCGGCAGGCGGATCAGGCTGCCGCCCTTGACGGGCTCCATGACGAGCACGGGCTTGTCATGCTTCTCACAGACTTCATAGACCTTGCGGGATTCCACGGATGCGGATTCATAATCCAGGTAATTGAACTGGATCTGGACGATTTCAATATCCGGATATTCGGTCAGGATACGGTCCAGGACATCTGCCTTGTCATGGAAGGAGATGCCGACATGGCGGACTTTGCCTTCCTTTTTCAATTCAAATGCCGTTTCATAGGCACGGCACTTCTTGAACTGTTCAAAGACGGTGCCGTTCTGGGCATGCATGAGATAGAAGTCAAAGTAGTCAACGCCGCAGGCTTCCAGCTGCTTTTCAAAGAAAGGCCGGATATCTTTTTCTTTCCGGAAATAGCTGGCCGTCAGCTTATCGGTGAGGATGTAGCTGTCACGGGGATAGCGGGAGGTCAGGCATTCTTTCAGAGCCAGTTCGCTCTTGCCGTTGATATAGCCATGGGCTGTATCAAAGTAGTTGAAGCCATGGGCAAGGAAATAATCCGTCATCCGCATGGTTTCTTCGATATCTACTTCACTTCCCTTCATTGGCAGCCGCATGCAGCCGAAACCGAACTTCTTTTTGATGAATTCAAACTGTTCCATGTTACACACTCCTTTTACAAGGTCATGTTACTATGACTGTAATCATAATGCAAATTCTGTTTATGAATCGTGTGTCATGCATATTCTGTATGACTGTTTTCTTACCTGGACTGGATTTCCGCATGCGTGATCATGGGATCACTTTCTAGATCCTCGATGATCTTCATCGGCGCCGCGTCCTTATGCGTAAAGATTTCCGTCTCCAGGCTCCAGCCGTCATCTTTGGCATACATTCTTGTATCTGATGTGGAATAGCCCATCGCCTTCAGCTTGTCCACCACATTCCTTACCGTGGCTTCTTTCTTTAAGAACACTTTCAGGCGCAGGCTGGTCTTGGGCGCATTCAGGAAGAAGACGCCGCGGAACGACAGCTGGATGACCAGCATCAGGATGCCGCAGAAGATGCCGAATTCATAGAAACCGGCGCCGAAGGCCATGCCGATGGCAGAGGTGGCCCAGATGCCGGCAGCCGTCGTCAGGCCCTGGATGACGTCATGACGGACAAAGATGATGCCCGCACCGAGAAAGCCGATGCCGGAGACAATCTGGGCGGCAACCCTTGCCCCATCTTCATTGCCGGTTTCAAAAAAGCCGTACTTCGAAACAATCATCAGCAGTGCAGAACTCATGGCCACAATGGCATGTGTACGGATGCCGGCATCTTTGGAACTGGTATGACGTTCATAGCCGATGCATGCACCCATAATCGTGGCGCAGAAAATTCGCAGAAACCATTCTATTGATATTGTTGTAATCATATTCCTCTATACCTCAGCCTTGTAATTATTGTATGGTTTACAGACAAGGCTTGCAAGCGGTCAGGGATTTTTCAGTGTCGATGCGAATGTCTCACAGAAACGTATCCCACAAAGAAATATCCGTATCGTCATATCCTCCAAAGCAGGTCTCATTCCATCCCCGGATCGTCTTCCCATACGGATGGCTGGAAATCCTGAAGCAAAAGAGCAGCATGCAAAGCTGCTCATTCTCAACCAATGTCTGTTCTTCCAGACCTCACGGTAAAAAGCCGTTTATTCCGCTTTTGCCAGATAGTCAAGCAGGGTCTTCCGATCAATCCCGACTGTTTCAAGGATCTCATCATCACTGAAGCCTTTTGCCTTCAGCTTGCATACTGTCTGAACCTGCTGGGTGATCAGATCACGATTTGCCTGCGTCAGGTCCTTGTTTGCCTGTTCAAGATTGCTCTTGTATAGTTCAAATTCTTTATATTCTTCAGGGAACAGCCCTTTCATGATTGCTTCCATATTCCTTCCTTAATCTTGCAATTATGCAATTATTTGGTGCAGACAAAGCTTGAAAATCGTCAGGGATTTTTCAGTGTCGATGCGAATGTCTCACAGAAACGTATCCCGCAAAGAAATATCCGTATCGTCAAATCCTCCGAAGCAGGTCTCATTCCATCCCCGGATCGTCTTCCCATACGGATGGCTGGAAATCCTGAAGCAAAAGAGCAGCATGCAAAGCTGCTCATTCTCAACCAATGTCTGTTCTTCCAGACCTCA
>JAFWCP010000323.1 GCA_017536845.1 Solobacterium sp.
GAAGCCGAGGGTGTCGCCATCCGGGTCGGCCGCAGCCGTGTGGCAAATGCCATCATGGAAGATGCCGGCCGCTACAGCCGGGCCCGCAGCGTGCTGCAGGAGGATCTCAGCCGGCTGCTGAAGATTGTCTCACTGCTGATCATCCCGATGGCTGTGACGCTGTTTCTCACCCAGTGGAAGGTCATCGGCATGGACTGGAAAAGCGCGGATCTCAAGACAACGGCAGCGGCAGTCGGCATGATTCCTGAAGGCCTGGTCGTCCTGACCAGCATTGCCCTGACGGTCAGCCGTGTCCGTCTTTCCCGCCGCCAGGTTCTTGTACAGGACCTCAACGCCATTGAATCCCTGGCCCGGGTCGATACTGTGTGCCTGGATAAGACCGGTACCCTGACCCAGGGGAAAATGCGGGTTGTGGAAGTGAAGGAACTGCTGGATTATTCCCGGGAAGAAGTCTTCGCCGTCATGAGCGTCTATGCTTCCTGCATGAAGCAGGGAAATGCCACGTACGAGGCGGCAGCGGCGTATTTCAAACGGCCTGACGGATTGACCGTCCGGGATGTCTTCCCGTTCTCCAGCGACCGCAAATACGCCGCCTTCGCGGTGAATGAGAAAGGCACCTACTATTTCGGAGCACCGGCCATCCTGTTTCCTGATGGTGCACCGGCTGTCAATCGTTATCTGGGTGTATATACACAGCAGGGAAAGCGTGTCCTTGTGCTGGCCCGCAGCAATGCGGAAGAGATCAGCCGGACCAGTCTGCCGGATGATCTGGATCCCTGTGCCATCGTTGTGTTTGAAGATGTGCTGCGAGACCATGTGAAGGAAATCATGACGTATTTCCAGAAACAGAAAATCATGATCCGGATCATTTCCGGCGATGACCCGGCTACTGTCTGTGCTCTGGCCAGGCAGGCGGGCGTTCCCGGGGCTGAAAGCTATGTGGATATGTCAAAGACAAAAGAAACCGCAGATGAACTGGTCCGGAAATATACGGTGTTCGGCCGGGTCATGCCGGAAGACAAGAAGAAACTTGTAAAGGCACTGAAAAAGCAGGGGTATACCGTGGCCATGACGGGGGATGGCGTCAATGACGTGCCGGCGATCAAAGAAGCGGATGTATCCATTGTCATGGCGGCCGGTTCGGCTGCTGCCAAGGACAGTGCCAATATCGTCCTTCTGAACAATGATTTCGGAACCTTGCCGGATATCATCAACGAAGGCCGCCGCGTCATCAACAACATCACCCGGGCTTCTTCGATGTACCTGGTCAAAACCATCTTCAGTGTGCTGCTGAGCTTCTATTCCCTGATCATGCTGCAGGAATATCCGTTCCTGCCGGTGCACCTGACGATCATATCTGCATTCTGCGTGGGTATTCCGACTTTCCTGCTGCAGATGGAGCCATCTTTTGAACGGGTGGAGGGGAGTTTTCTTTCCCGTGCCTTCCGAAGCAGCGTGCCGTCATCTTTTACGGTATTCCTTGGTGCTGCAGCCTGCATGATGATCCGGGACTGGTTCCATCTGCCGGCTGAGGTATACTACAGTATCTTCCTGTCCATGACATCCATGGTGTATTTCTATACGCTGGTGGTTGTCTATAAGCCCATGACGCGGCAGCGGGCGGCGGTCATTGTGTGCATGGCAGTACTTATGTGTCTTGTATACTGGCTGTTCCCGCAATTGATAGCGGTTACATTTACGGAGAAATCATTTTTCACAATGATTCCTCTCATCATAGTGATTCCCTTTGTGATAAAATGTTCGTCACGCGGGTACAGTCTGATAGCAGGAAAACTGGAAGGCTGGATTGGAGGGTTGAATGCAGGAAAACATCACGCAGGAACAGTGGGCGATGATTCATAAACGGCTGAAAAGCATTATGGTACACAATCGGAATACGAAAGAACCTTTGTTTTATCTTTTCCTTGATTTTGACGGCGTCATCAATCTGTTTTATCTTGAAGGGACACCGGAATATGATCGGATGCTGAAGAACAAAGAGTTTGATTTTGCGGACAGGGTGTGTGTAAAGAGGCTGGAACGCATCTGCAAGGATTATCCGATCAAGGTGATCCTGTCGTCCTCGTGGCGTTATTCCGGCATTGAGTACTGCCAGCAGTATCTCGAAAAAGCAGGGCTTGATCCGGCGGTGAAGCTGCATGATACAACCGCGATCGACTGGAAGACCCGGCCTGAGCATATTGTGGATTATCTGTTCGAACATCAGGACTTTACCGGATTCATCATCTTTGATGACATCTATATGAAGGATCTGATCGATTATGAGATTGTGACAGACTTCCTGCAGGGGTGGTCTGAAGAAAAGGACAAAAAGGCCAGGGAACTTCTAGACTCATTTTATTAATGAATCGGCAATTTGAATTCGATAGCTTCACTTGAATTCCCGGGCGGAAAACATATCTGTATAAGTAGCAGCTGTTAAACAGCCTGAATACCCTGTATGATCCAGGGATTCAGGCTGTCTTTTTGCGCTTTGGGCACCTGCCGCATTCATGTGTATAAAAGATGGTCTGATAACGAAAACAGGGATCCATATCTGATCCCCATTTTTGGCAGATATCATCTGCGCTCGGAAACTCAAGATGTATTTGATGATTTTGAATTTTCGGAAATATTGCGTACTGGAAGTTATGAAGAAATAAAAAACCAATGCATCAATATGCATTGGTTTAAGCAGTGCGGATAACAGGACTTGAACCTGCACGAGTCTCCCCACATGAACCTGAATCATGATCTGCCAATTCCGCCACATCCGCGTTTGCGAGAATTATTATACACCTACCTTTTCAAAAGGCAAGCATTATTTTCGAAAATTTCAAAATTTTTTTGCCTGCGGCTAAAATTGAGCAAAATCAGGTTTAATACTATGAAATATTAGCATCTGAAACGTGGGGGAACCAGACTGTTTCATATACTGAACAAAATAAGTGACATCAAAGCTGAAGATCTTTCCTCCAGTGTGCAGGGCTGAGAATGACAAAAATGCATTCTTCTGATTCTTGATGAAGCAGGCAGAAAATAATATAATTTCTGCATTCAGAAAAGAGGCTTATTCTATGAAACGTACGAAAAATCAGACAATCCTCCTTGTCCTGGCGATTATTCAGTTCGTCAGCGGCGGGTTCTATGCCCTGCAGGGAATCATGCTGAACTTTGCCCGCGGCTCGCTTTCCGAAGAGCAGCTGATGGCAGGTTTTGCGGAAGCGGGAATCAGCGAAGCAGATATGGATGTCGCGTTGATCACATCAAAAGTGATCGGCTACACCATGGTGATTGTCGGTCTGCTTTCCGTTGTGATCGGCATTCTTGCCTTCCGTGCTTCGAGGGATGCATCCAGAGCCAAGACCATCCGCACGGTCGCGATCGTCCTTCTGGTGCTGAATGTTTTCAACCTCTTTGGTGACCGTTCCATCAACGGCATCTTAACCCTTGTTCTGAGCGGCCTGATGCTTTATGCGGCCGACCAGACCAGCAAGGAGTATGAACTCAGCAAGCGTCAGGAGTCACAGCAGCTGCTTTAACCGGCAGCTTTTTTCTTTTTCCAGGTACATGTGGAAAACTGGCATTTCTGGCGGAAAAGTTGGGAATAAGGCCTCCTGAAGCTGTGCTATAACTATGGTGGAAAAACGGAGCTGCCGTCTGGGCAACTTCGTTTTTGCGTCTTAAGGAGGGAAAGATGATGGAACGTGATCCGCCGTTGAATACGGCAAACAGGAAAGGACGCTGAAATGGAAGGAGGAAAATCATGATTGGTGTTAACAAAGGAATCCAGCGGACACTGGTTATCCTGATGAGTCTGTTCTGCATGATGACGAGCGTGCTCAGAGTGCATGCCGTCGACAGCATTGACGATACCGGAACACTGCGCTATGAAAACTGCATCAACAGTGTGGACGGAGGCTACATATGGAAATATCTGGAATCAACATCCTCTAACTGCATTGCCCCGCGTTTTATGGTAGATGACGCTGTCGCCTACTGTCTGGAACCGCAGGTGCATGCCGATCCGGGGACAATCTATAACGCATCCGATCCGTCTGCCTTTGAATGGCCCAGCCCGCAGGCAAAGAACAGGATCATGCTGATAGCGTATTTCGCATATGGTTATAAAGGAGATTATTCCGATGAAAGGTATCTTGGCGGCTGGTATCTTGTCTGGCGGCAGATGGGTGAGTTCTTCATGCATCAGTTCTCAACTCATAACGGGGATATGGGCTCCTACAACTATGCCATCGAAGCAAAAATGGCAGAGATCGACCAGCTTGTAGATGCCTATCTGCGCAAGCCGCTGTTCAAGGTGGAAAACCTCAATTCCGGGACGGTTTTTGACAATATTACCGATACCGGGACGGTTTTTGCATCCCGCGGAGATACACTTCGTTTTACGGCCATTGACCATACCCTTGATGGCTATACCGTGTCTGCTGACGGCGGCGGTACGATCACCAGGCAGGAGGGCGACATCATCGAAGTCAAGTGGAAACAGAAGGTACGCCGCATCTGCACTTTGCCAAAGTCGGTGATGATCCCCAGGTGACTGTACAGACCTTCGTGCTCAAAGCCCAGGATGAACAGACCATGGTCACCCGGGGAAAGCCGGAGCCGATGTATGCGGATATCACCATTGATGTTCAGGGGCCGGTCCGTTTCCTGAAAAAAGATCTGGAAACCGGTGAAGGCGTAGAAGGTGCAGTGCTCCGCTTCTATGACGAAGAATGGAACTTCATTGATGAAATCGTTTCGGCGAAAACACCGGTTTCACTGGATACCGACAAATTCATCCGCAACAAGGCATATTACATTGTTGAAACCAAAGCACCGAAAAACTATGAGATCATTGAAGCACCTAATCCGAACTGGTATGGCACATGGTCCAAGCCAGACAAGGACAGACAGGGCAACGCGATTGAGGGTACCGTTGTCGATATTACCTGGCTGGGAACCGACCTGATGGAAACCATCAGCGTATCCAACAAACGGAAGACGCAGCTTCGCATCAGAAAAAGCAATGCGGCCGGCAGTCCGCTTGCCGGTGCTGTTCTGGCCCTTTATGACGGCAGTACGAAAATCACCGAATGGACCACAAAAACCGATGAGGAATACCATACCCTTGATGCGGAAATCGGGAAAACCTATACGGTGAAAGAAACAAAGGTGCCGGAAGGTTACGTCCGGCCGAAAGAGACTTCTGTCACAATCAACGGCAATGATACGGAGGTCACGATCCGCAATATCAAGGTATCTGCTCTCAAGACAGACAATGAAGGCAATCCTCTCAGCGGGGCGAAAATGGAAGTCCGTGATGATCAGAACAAGATTGTTGACAGCTGGACCAGCACTCTGAATGCCCACGATATCTGCAATCTGGAAGAAGGCAGGACATATACTCTGGTTGAAACACAGGCGCCGAAAGGCTTCCTGGTTGGTGATCCGGTGACCTTTACCCCCGGCACTGAAGACCAGCTCATCCGCTTTGTCGATGACAACAGTATCGTCCTGCGCATCCGCAAGGCAGACACTGCCGGCAATCCGGTGGCCGGGGCAAAACTGCAGCTGCTGGACGGCACAAAGGTCATAGACAGCTGGACAACAGAAGAAAACGAAGAAGCCCATACCGTGGAAGTTGAGAAGGGGAAGACCTATACCGTGCATGAAGAGACAGCCCCGCAGGAATATGTGAGGGCAAGGGATGTGAATGTTACGATCAAGGACGAGATTACCGATGTCACGATGACGGATATTCAGGTGAAATTCCTCAAGCTTGATAAAGAAGGCAGGCCGCTTGCCGGCGCCCGTATTCAAGTCAACGATCCGGACGGCAGACCGATCGATGAATGGACGACAGAGACGACTGCCCATGTGATTGTCGGTCTTTGCGAAGGCGTCACATATACGGCATATGAAACCAAAGCACCGGCCGGGTATGAACTGGCGGATCCGATCACCTTTACGCCTGAGCAGAGCGACCTTTCCATCACGATGACGGATGATGATGAAAACGGTCTTGAAATCGTGAAGGTCGATGCATCCGGAAAAGGCGTCAAAGGGGCAAAACTGCAGCTGCTTGACGGAGATACCGTTGTCGACGAATGGGAAAGCGACGGAACCGAGAAACCTCACAGTGTCAAAGGTATCGTTGCAGGGAAACCATATATCGTCCATGAGCAGGAAGCACCGGCCGGTTATGTCCGCATGAAGGACATCGTCATTACGGCAAACACCGGCATCACGAAGATCACGCTCCGCAATTACCGCATCAGCATTCGGAAAACCGATGGTGCCGGCGTCATGCTCGCCAAAGCCAGGCTGCAGGTCATCGACGGAAAAGGCAACGTGGCAGACGAATGGGAGACAGATGGCGCTGCCCATATTGTCAACGGCCTGGAAGAAGGGAAAACCTACATTCTGAAAGAAGTTGAGGCTCCGCTGGGCTATCAGACGGCTGATGAAATTACCTTTACCGCCGAACAGAAGGACATCAGCTTCACAATGGTGGATGAAGTGAAAGATCTGCACATTGCCAAAAAAGATACTGAAGGCAATACGGTTTCCGGAGCACTGTTAAGGCTGCTTGACGGAGACCAGGTCATTGATGAATGGGAGACCGGCAGTGAAGAAAGCCATGCTGTTTCCAATGCCATGATCGGCAGGACCTATACGATCCATGAAGAAAGAGCGCCGGCAGGGTATGTGCGGGCGAAGGATATCGTCTTTACGATGAAGGCCGGCGAGAACGGGTTTGTCATGCGGGATTTCCAGATCGCCGCTTTGAAGACAGATGAAAACGGCATTCCCCTGGCCGGGGCAAAACTGGAAGTGACGGACGCTTCCGGCAAAGTCACAGACAGCTGGGAAAGCAGCAGTGAACCTCATTTCATCAACAATCTCAATGAAGGTGAAACCTATACGCTGACGGAAACAGAAGCACCGTTTGGCTATTTTACCGCCGCTCCGATCACCTTTACGGCAGAAGAAGGCACCCGGACCATCACCATGGCCGATGCCCCGCAGACAGTATATGTCAACGTGGAAAAGCAGGACGCCGTGACCCATCTTCCTCTGGCCGGTGCGGAATTCACTGTTTACCGCAAAGCGGATGGAGAGATTGCCGAAGACACCCA
>JAFWCP010000324.1 GCA_017536845.1 Solobacterium sp.
AGGGACAAGGAAGTCTGGATGCCTTACATCTTCCAGGGTGAAAACCCGGCTACCGAAGGTAAGTGGGTGCGCTATGACAAGTATGGCCAGATGGTCAAGGGCTGGTATGCAAACGACAACGGCGTTTACTACTATGACCTGATTACCGGCGCAATGCTCAAGGGCACACACGAAATCAACGGTAAGACATATACCTTTGATACTCTGACAGGTATCATGCAGTAACAGAATCTCCATCTGAATCTGAAGGGCGGGCAATCACCCGCTCTTTTTCATGGTATGATATCTGACATGGATAAGAATGCAAAATTCAACCTCATGGACTATCTGAACACCTGTTCTTACAATACGATGGATGAGGATATTGCCCGCTATCTGTTCGAAAACCGTGATAAGCTCGAAAACCGCAGTATGCGGGATATTGCGGAAGGCGGTTATTTTTCGCAGGCTACACTTTCCCGGTTCTTCAAGCATAACGGCATCACGTTTGAGGGCTTCAAATATACTCTGATGCTTGGCACCACGTTCTATGACAGACATTTTGCTGCCATCCATGCACCCCATCAGAATCTGTCGAAAGAGGAAATCCTGCACAGTACGACGGCGGAAATGAAATATGCCGTGGAACAGATTGAGCTCCTGAAGATGGAAGATATCATGGAAGTGGTGCAGCGGCTGAAGAAACCGAAACGGATTCTGTTTCTGGGGTCACAGCTGAGTGCCAACAATATCTATGGCCTGCAGGCTCTGCTTGTCCATGAAGGCATCCACGCGTACGCGCCGCAAAGCATGGAAGGACAGCGTAATCTGCTGCGGGTCATGGAAAACGGAGATCTCATTATCGTGCTTTCCATGAAGCAGCGCTGGTTCAATGCAGTGTTTCTGACGGAACTGCTGGATGACTTTATGGCTTCAAAGGCTGAGAAAGAACTCTGGACACCTGTCGGCAGCCATATACGGCAGGAACTGTTTGACCATGTATTCTGCTTTGCAGAACACCCGAATGACCTTGTTTACACGACGCTGATGACGCTTGTCCCTGTCCTGGTCAACCTTTATATTTCTGAGGAATAACGGAATCAGTTACCTGCTGAACCGGATTGCAGATGATAGATACATCTATGTTTATTTGAAAGAGGGCCTACGCAGACCCTTTTTTTGCGGATGATTCACATGTTGCCGGAAATCCGCCATGAATTCAATTTGGAAAATGCTGCTGAAAAGCATAAGGCAATCGTGGTTACAGTCACTGGTCATGTTTCCTTTTCCAGCCGTGTGATAAACCGGAAATAGAAAAGATGATTGCATATGGTCTTTCAAAAGGAATCTCGCCGGAATCCTTCACACTTCTTTTAGATGAAAAAGGGCAGAAGAGCCGGCGGCCGGTTTTTCTGCCAGAATTGAACAGATGGATCTTACCGGTTTATGAAGAAACAGAAGACCGGTGATGAAAAGAGATTTACTGCGTCATGGCCATGAGTCTTTCCCTTTGCTTCATGGCCCTTCGCCGCCAGCCGCCCTGGAAATAATAGCCCAGGAAAAGCAGGCTGGTTGTGATCCAGGAAACCGGGTAGCACAGAAGTGTATCGAAGATGGTTTTGCCTGGATAGAAGAGGATCCAGATCATGCGGAGAGCGCCGATGCCGAAGGCCGTCATAAGCATGGGGGCAAGGGTATCGCCACAGGCACGCATGCTTTGTGAAAAGATCTCGGTAAAGCAGAAGGTTACCCAGAAGGGGCACAGAAACCTCAGCATGGCCAGGCCATTGTCAATGACAGCCTGGTCCGGTGTGAACAGGCGGAAGAAGAAACCGCCGAAGGCATAGCATATCGTGCCGATGAAGGCGGCTCCGAAGATATAGACAGCCAGGGCTTCGCGGATTCCCTTCTTCACTCTGTCAAGATTGCCGGCCCCGAAATTCTGGCCGGTAAAGGTCAGGACGGCTGTACCGAGAGCACCGGAAGAATTCCAGAAGATTGCGTCGATCTTGCCGAAGGCGGTATAGGCCGCTACGACGTCCGTGCCATGACTGTTGACCCCGGCCTGAATGAAAAGGTTGGCAAAGCCATAGAGGGAGGCCTGAATGCCGGTTGGCAGGCCGATGAGGATGATCTGCTTCAGGATTTCCCGGTCAAAATGCAGCTTCAGAAGACTGAAGTGGTAAATGTCATCAGTGGTGCCCAGAACATAAAGGGTAAGAATGCAGCCGAGCAGCTGCGAGATGACGGTGGCCATGCCGACACCGGCAACGCCAAGACCCAGCCCGGCAACAAAGATGATATCCAGGATGATATTGGCTATGCAGGCGGCCATCAGAAAATAGAGAGGACGGCGGGAATCGCCGACTGCCCGCAGGATGCCGGCCCCTGTGTTGTAAATCATCAGCGGAACCATGCCGCAGAGATAGATCCGAAGATAGGTAAGGGAATGGCTGTAGACATCATCAGGCACGTTGAGAAGATAAAGGACCTTCGGGGCAAAAGCAAGTCCCAGAACCATCAGGATGCTGCCAAGCGCAATGGCAAGAAACATGCCGGAATAGACGCCTTTGCGAACACCTTCTCTTTCTGCCCGGCCGTAATACTGGGCAATGATGACAGTGGCCCCGGAAGAAAGGCCGACCGTAAAACCGACAAGGAGATTGATGATTGTGCCGGTGGAGCCGCCGACGGCACCAAGAGCCTGCTTGCCTACGAAGTTGCCTACAACCATGGCATCAACCGTGTTATAGAGCTGCTGGAATATGGACCCGACCATGATCGGGATAAAAAAGAGCAGAAGCTGCTTCCAGATGACGCCATGCAATAAGTCGCTGTTTTGTTTTCTCATATGCGCTTAACCTCACAAGGCAACAAGTATAGCACCATATGACAGAAATGCATCCCCATGTTTTCGGATGCAACGGAAACCCTGATATGGCATCACCTGACTGGCAATCTGTAAGAACATAATTCATGTTCAGACTGCTGAAGAGGATACAGTACAGGGCAAAATGAGATTTCCTCTTATGTGAAAACTGTTTTATGAGCTTGATTTCCCGGGTGGAAATTATATCTACATAAGCAACAACTGCTAAACAGCCTGAATATCCTGTAATTCCCAGGGATTCCGGCTGTTTTTCTTGCGTTTTCGGCTCCGATCCTGTATAATGTAGATATACTTTTATAGA
>JAFWCP010000325.1 GCA_017536845.1 Solobacterium sp.
CTTTTTCTTTTCCAGCTGTTCGATTAACATGAACACAATATACCTTAACACCGGCAAAAAGAAAAGGATGTTCTGACCGGGGAAAAGGCGAAAGAAACAGAGAATCGAAAGTGAAACAGTTGGCTTTTCCGGAAAAATCATCTATATTTTAGTTAAGGATAAAGGAGTACATATCATGGCAGAAGATATCAGAAAAATGAAGAGTGTTGCCGGCATTCAGGAGTTCAACGTTCAGTATGAACGTCCTGACTGCATTGTTCTGGACAGTGCCTACTGTTCGATGGGAAGGATGATTGCCTTTAAGGCTTGCAGCATCGGCGGCTATGCCTATTATGATGCCGTCATCCTGCTCGAACTTGTTCCGGAATACGGTTTGACAAAGGATGATGTGGATGTGTATGAGAAAAAGCTCAGACAGGGCAGATATACCCGGGAAGAACTGCTTGCCGACCCGGAATATGTCAGGCTGTCGGAAGCGTTCTCCAAGGCGGCGGACATTGCCCTGAAAAAAGGCAGATGCCTGATCCATGACCGCTTATGCAAAGAGGAAGTGATGGCCAAGGGATATTCATGCGTCAATGCCATGACCTATGCGCTTGACATGAAGGCAAAGATCGTCAAGGCAAGAACCTCGCCGTTGTATGAAAATGTTCAAGACGATGATGAAGTCATCAAGGGCATTCATGAGGAAGACATGATCCGCGCCAACTGGCACCGCGGCCACAGCAATACCGAGTGGGGCGATATGTCCGCTTATGACCTGGCCATCAACACCGATGCGTTCGGCCTGGACTATGCCGCCCATCTTCTGGCCCAGCTGATGAAGCCCGAATAGGCAGTAAGAGAACCGGTTCCGGTTCTTTTTCTGTACCGAAGTCATGGAGATTTACGGTTTCTTTAAACGGCATACCGTGATGATGCCGTCTGATTACACGAAGCGGAATATTCCGGAATGTCATGCATAAATGTCATTAAAAACCGCTGAACCGGGCTTTTCAGGCCAAAGTACAGGTAAAACTAACCCTGCGGGCAGTATCGAAAACAGCTTTTTCAGGCTACAATAACCAAAACAGGTATATGGAGGTAACAATATGCTGAGAAAATTCATGACAATTGTGACGGCCTTCTTCATGACCGTCACCATGCTGATGCACGCATCGGCTGCAAGCAAAGTCACCATCACCTTCAAGGGCGAAGGCGGCGGTTTCTACGGCGGCGTGTCCGAACGCAAGATCTCGGTCGAAGTCGGCAAGCGGGTCTGGGAGTCGCCGGACGGCTATGATGATCCGATGATCCTGCCGGAAGGCAAGGGCTTCAAAGGCTGGTCGCTGGAGAAAAACGGCGCGGTAGACTACAACCAGGATGAAATCCGTACATTCAAGCCGGGCAAGGACACGACGCTGTATGCGCTGTATGACAAGCTCGTCAAGATCACCTATGACCCTGCCGGCGGCAATTACGATTACCTGGAAGATCAGGGCCTGGACATCGTCGCGGAAGAACAGAGCTACACCTTGAATACCGAGTTCTACGGTCCTTTCTACGAACCGGCAAGCAGCAATCCTTCCACCATCTTTGCCGGCTGGACGACCAAGAAAAACAGCAATGATGTTGAATATGACAATGAAACCATCACTGACTGCCGGCCGACCATGGACATGACATTCTATGCGGTCTACAAGCCGGCAATCAACGTAACATTACGGCTGAACGAAGGCCAGTGGTATACCAATGACGGGTTTGCCACGGCGCCGGCGACATTTACCATGAAGGCACCGAAAGGCTATCCGTTCTATCCCCAGGTGATGGCCTGGACAGAAAACAACGCGCGTGTGGTGGTCGGCTATCAGAGCGGTTCGGATTATTACCCGATCGGCGAAAAAGCACTGGCGTTTGACAAGGATATCACCCTTGACCTGGTCTTTACTGACTATATCTGGCCGACCAGTATCAACGTGCCGGCTGAAATCAGCCTGAAGGTCGGGCAGAGGCTGGACGTTCCGGTCAGCTACAGCCCGGAAGGCGCGTATTCCCCTTACCCGGCTGTCTATGCGGATGACTCAGCCTATGTCAAGCTGATCCAGCGGCGCAATTCCGGCTTCACGGTGGAAGGCGCCAAGGTCGGTGAAACGGCAATCTCGGTTGCGACTTCCAATGACAACGGCCTGTATCTCGAAAAAATCATCAAGGTATATGTCCATGAAGCCGGACCGGAACCGGAAGACCCTGCTGCCTGCACGGTCAACGGCTTCTGCCATTACAACGGCAAGGACTACTGGTATGAAGACGGCAAGCGCCAGGGCGTTTCCACTGACCCGAAGTGCTTCTCCTATGACGGCAGCTTAAGAGGCAGAGAAATCTATGATCCTAAGACCGACGGCTGGTACTGGCTGGATGTCATCTATGACGGCGCCAAGGCGGTAAACAAGGAAGTCTACATGCCTTACATCTATCAGGATGAAGCCGATCATCTCAAGGATGACGCCTGGATCAATGCGGTTGCCGCGTTAAGCAGGCGCACGAATCCGGAAAATGTTGACCTGACCGCCCAGATCGTCAAGGCCATCAAACTCCATGGCGGCCCGGGATCCGGCAAGTGGGTCCGCTACGACAAAGACGGCCGCATGATCAAGGGCTGGTACACGGTTGCCACAAGCGAGGATATCAAGCTGTATCCCAGCCAGGCCGGCAATACGTACTACTACGACAGGCAGACCGGCTTGATGGCCAAGGGCTATACCACCATCGACGGCGTGACCTACTACCTTGACGAGATCACCGGCGTCCTTGGCAACGCTCCCAACTGATGTTTCAGCAGTTTCTTTGTAAACTGCTTTGAATCTCCCATCGAAAACAGGCTTCGGTTCCTCCCGAAGCCTGTTTCATCATGATTTCAGTGTGATTCGTTTCCTGTGTAAAGCCGCATGATCTTGCGCTCGGCCGCAGCGGCGTAGTCATCGATTTCTTCCTGGGTTTCCGGGATGTATTCCGGCACCTTGATCGGCCGGTCATTTTCGTCAATGGCCACAAAGACGGCATAGGCACGGTTGATCAGCTCACGCGGTTTGCCTTCCCGTTCCACATAGGAATCGACGCAGACCTCCAGGGAGGTATTGCCGGCCCAGGTGACGTAGGCTTTCTGCACGATGATGTCATTCAGATAGGCAGGTTTTAAGAATGTCAGGTTATCGACGCAGACCGTCGTGACGGCATGGCCCGCATAGCGGCGGGCGGCAACCGCGCCGACCACGTCGATCCACGACATCAGCTGGCCGCCGAAAAGACGGGGAATGGCATTGCCGTTGCAGTGCTGGGCCAGAACGATCTGGACGCCGGTTGTGATATCTCGCATGATGGTTCCTCCTCACAGTTTCTTTTGTTCTATTCTACAGGAAACTTTTGCGTTGGCCATGGTCAAAGAAGACATTCTGTCCCATCTTCGGGCAGCCGCCGGAAGATGGTGATGAACATCGTGATATAGCAGGCCAGCCCGCCCAGCACGTTGGAAACCGGTTCGGCCAGATACACGCCATCCACCCCGAAGCCAAGCCGGGGCAGCAGGATGGTCAAAGGCACAACAATGATGACCTTGCGGAACAGGGAGAAGAACAGTCCGGCGGCATTTCAAAGAGGTGAAGACATTCTGTCCGACCATCTGCAGGGCCATGAAGACAAAGCCGAAGAAGTACAGGATCAGAGCATGCGTGCCGGTTTCGATCATCTCCGTATTGCCGGTAAAAACCGACATCATCGCCCGGGGGTATAACAGCACCAGGATCCAGGCCACGAGCGTATACAGGAAGGCGCTGGCCGACATGAAGATGATGCCCTGGCGGATGCGGCTGTACTGTTTCGCGCCGTAGTTGTAGCTGAGCACCGGGGTGGCACCCTGGGGGATGCTCATGGCCGGCAGGGAGAGCAGTTCCCGCACCGAGTTGAGCACGGTCATGATGCCGACGTACAGGTCGCCGCCGAAGGTGCGCAGGGTGACGTTGCAGATGATGGAAACAAGCGAGTTGGTGCCCTGCATGACAAAGCCGGTGATGCCAAGGCCGGTGATTTCCCGGTACATGGCAGGGTCGGGAACCATCAGCTTCCGGTCCAGGCGGTAGCGGTTCTCACTGCTTAAGAAAAAGCGGATGACGTAATAGCAGGAGACAAACTGGCTGATGACGGTCGCCAGGGCGGCTCCGGCCACGCCCATATGGAACCAGAAGATGAAAACCGGATCCAGGACGATGTTGATGAGGGCGCCGATGGCGATGGTGTTCATGCCGATGCGGGGATACCCCTGGGCATTGATGAAGCCGTTGAGCCCCGTCGCCAGCATCGTCGCCGTCGTGCCGAAAAGATAGATGCGCAGGTACAGGTCGGCGTAGACATAAGACGCTTCGGACGCTCCGAAAAGGAACAGGATCGGCTTGCGGAAAAAGAAGGTGATGAAAAACAGGATGACCGATGAGCCAAGCAGGCCGCCGGTGACCTGGTTGAGCAGTTTTGCCGCCTTGTCCTCTTCCCCGGCCCCTCGTGCGATGGAAAACAGCGGGGCGCCGCCGGAAGAAAACAGGTTGGTGACCGCCGCGATCAGCGTGGTCAGGGGAAAGATCAGCCCTACCCCGGTCAGGGCCAGGGAACCGGCATCGGCCATATGGCCCAGATAAATCCGGTCGACGACGTTGTAAAGAAGATGGACAAGCTGGGCAAGCAGGAGCGGAATGGCCTGGCGCAGGATGACCTTCCATACAGCGCCTTTGCCGAAATCATTTTTCATGTCTGGCGGTACCTCCGATTGTCAAAATTATACCAGTCGAAATGCAAAACTGTATATAATGAAGAAGAAGGAGGCCTTATGAAAAAACACGTGATCTTTGATTTTTACGGCACCCTGGTGAAAATCC
>JAFWCP010000326.1 GCA_017536845.1 Solobacterium sp.
CGTCTGTGGGCAGAAGAAAGCGGACTGGCGGTTGTCATGCCTTCCGGGGAGAACTCATTCTACATGGACATTCTTGTCAAGGATGGCTGCCTGGGTGATTTCGGTGAATATGTCGGCCGTGAACTGGTCGATGTCACGCGGGAAGTGTTCCCGCTTTCCCGGAAACGGGAGGACACCTTCCTGGCCGGACTGTCGATGGGCGGCTTCGGCACCTGCCGAAATGCCCTGAAATACTCAGAAACTTTCGGCAAGGCGGCAATCCTGTCCGGTGCCCTGCATTTCTATGAATATCCCGTCGACTGGGTTGAAACAAAAGGCAACACGATCGGCGAGGTCAGAAATTTCGGCAATCTGGAGGAAACAAGAAATACCGACCGGAATCCTCGTTACCTGATTGAGGCTGTTAAAAATGATCCGGCCCGGCAGTTCCCGGCTTTCTATGTGGCCTGCGGCCTGCAGGATGTGCTGCTGGAGGCCAACCGATCCATTGCCAGGGCATTGGCTGAGGCTGGTGCCGATGTGACCTATGAAGAGGGTGAAGGAATCCATGACTGGAATTTCTGGGATGCCTACATCCAGCATGTCTTAAAGTGGCTGGACTATTCGGTTACACCCAAAGCAGGAAGACACATCTGAGAAGGTCTGGAAGCAGCGGGCTTTTCAGAAAAAAGGAGTGACAGGATGAGAAAAGGATTCTTGCCCATGGTATTGTTATGCATGGCCCTTGCCGGCTGCGGTGCTGAAAGCAGCAGGCTGGGTGAGGAGCCGGAAACAGAGAGGATGCCGCAGGAGGTGGAGAGAGAACAGGATATGACATATACAGCACAGGAAATTACGGTTCAAAACGGGGATCTTCAGATTTACGGCATTGCCTATGTTCCGGATTCTGAGGACAAGGCACCGCTGGTGATCTTTTCCCATGAGCTGGGAAATGACCATACATCAGGAACAAGGTATGCCGAAAGGCTGGCGGAAGCCGGTTATGCGGCATATGTGTTTGATTTCTGCGGCGGCACGGTCGGCGGCAACCGCAGTTCCGGCAGCAACCATACAATGTCCGTACTGACGGAAGCGTCGGATCTTGAAGCAGTGCTGGCCGCCGCAAAGACGTGGGATTTCGTGGATCCTGACAGGATCATCCTGCTTGGCGGCAGTATGGGCGGCCTTGTCACCACGGTTGTCGGCTGCACCCATCAGGACGACATTGCCGGCATGATCCTTCTGTACCCGGCCCTTTCCGCCAAGGCTGACAGCGGTGTGGAAAAGTATCAGACAGAGGAAGAAATCCCGGAAGATGTCAGCCTGTTCGGCGGCTGGATGCATGTCGGCAGGAACTATGTCACCGACCTCTGGAAGGTGGATTTTGAACAGCTGCTTGCTTCGTACCAGGGGCATATGCTTCTTCTGCATGGTGACAAGGACAGCACTGTCCCGTTATCGTATTCTGAAGAGGCGGCAAAGGTCATCCCGGACTGTGAGTTCCATGTGATCAAGGATGGCAGACATGAATTCTCTGGCCAGCCGTTTGAAGATGCCATGTCTTATATCCTGGCATATCTGAAGGACCAGCTGAATGAAGGAAATACTGAAAGTGAGGAAACGGAAATGCTTATCATGAAAATCGGCGAAACAGAAGTTGAAGTACAGTGGGAAGACAATGAATCCGTCACGGCACTGAAGGAACTGTGCGAAGCGGAACCTCTGACCATCCGGATGTCAATGTACGGCGGCTTTGAACAGGTCGGCCCCATCGGCCATAGCCTGCCAAGACACGATGTACAGACAACCACCCAGTCCGGGGATATCGTCC
>JAFWCP010000327.1 GCA_017536845.1 Solobacterium sp.
AGCCAGCGTCTCAGAATTCTGAAATTTGAGACGGAAGGGGAAGGAATCAGTCTCAAAAAGCTGATACAGTCTCAAAATCAGCAATTTTGAGACGGAACCGGGTCATATCGGGGCGGCAGGCATCTCCATCCTTGCCTGACCGTGAAATCCCGGCAGGCTGGATGAAAAGCCAGCGTCTCAGAATTCCGGAATTTGAGACGGAAGGGGAAGGAAACGGTCTCAAAAAGCTGATATTTTATCAAAATCGGGGATTTTGATAAAAATCAGGTTAGATCAGGGCGGCAGGCATCTTTATTCTTGCCTGACCGTGAAATCCCGGCAGGTTCAATGAAAAGCCAGCGTCTCAGAATTCTGAAATTTGAGACGGAAGGGGAAGGAATCAGTCTCAAAAAGCTGATACAGTCTCAAAATCGGGAATTTTGAGACGGAACCGGGTTACATCAGGGCAGCAGGCATCTCCATCCTTGCCTGACCGTGAAATCCTGGCGGGCTGGATGAAGAACCAGCGTCTCAGAATTCTGATATTTGAGACGGAAGGGGAAGGAAACGGTCTCAGAGAACCGGGTTATTCTCAAAATCGGGAATTTTGAGAATAATCAAGACGTATGAGATGGAAATGAGAATGCCTGCCTTTGCCGTATGAAAAAACGCAGGGAACGGTATCCCTGCGCTGTATCTGCGATTCAGTTTTATTCCTGACTGCTCATCTTCTCCAGCTTTTCAGCCAGTTCCAGATTCTTTTCCTTTTCCTTCTCCAGCTTGGCGGCTGATCTTGCCAGGGCTTTGAGCAGGGACATGCTGACGGAATATTCGGGCAGCAGTTCCTTCAGGGCATGCCTGATTTCAGCCGCTTCTTCGGAAAGGTTCTCGGCTGATTTCCTGAGCTCCTGTACAGCCTTCTGCATTTCCTTATCCTGCCGGGTCTGCCGTTTTGAAGCCCTTGGCCGGAATGACCTTACGGCAATGTCATCGCCGTTGTCATGGAGTTCCATTGTTTTCAGGTTCACGGAGATCTGGTCCAGGATGACCAGCAGGCCAAGGGTCTGCCGCTGGCTGAGGGCAATCCCTTTCTTCTGCAGGAATTTCCGTGCCCTTTCGGCTGTCCATGAGGTGAAGTGGCTGTCCGCAAAGTCAATGACGGCCAGTAGCTGTTCCACCGACAGGCAGACAAAGCCGATCTGGATGCCGATCCTGAGCATTTCGTCAATCTGATCAACGGTATCGGAAAAGCGGTTCAGGTCGAACATGATGAGCAGGTTTTTGACATTCCTGGCAAAGTCGTCGTTCCGGCGGACGTAGGTAATCAGGTAGCTGGCAAGGTAGCTGACCTGGTCGGGATATTCCAGGCAGATGCTGATGATGTCCTGGACGATTTCCGCATTCCTGTCGTCGAACAGGACATACAGGAGGTTGATGATTTCACAGACAAATAATGATGCGGCATGGCGTTCTGTTTCTGACATGGAACGCAGGTAGTTGTTCAGAAAGCTGTTCAGTGCGGCAATCTCTTCGGCCTGCCCTCTGGGATCGATTTCCATGGAGACCGATCCGTCTTTGGCAAAGAAGAGGAAGGTTTCCGGACAGTGGTTTTCCAGCAGCTTCCCGGAGCCGTAGCCAAAGCCATGGTACCAGATATTTTTACCGATGCTGTTGAGCATGAAATTGACAAAGTCGTAGTTGATGCTGCGGTTGGTGATGCGCCGCTGGCGGCGGGCGATCAGTTCCCGGTAGCGGGTCATGAACTTGTCGGAGAAGCCTTCGCCGTCAAAGGATTCACAGCGCACTTCCCTTTCATCCAGGATGGCGATGTACATGGCCTTGTTGCCGCCTTTGGAATGGCCGGAAAGGGTGACGTCATACTGTTCCAGCTGCATGGCGGGATAGATTTCCCGATACCAGGCAAGGGCGTTTTTCTGGTAGGGGGTATCGGACGTGTTGCAGCTCAGGCAGTTGTCCATCCACTCCTTGCTGTTTTCGGTGCCTTTGAAGACGATGACTGCCTGTTTTTCTTCTTCATGGAGGAAGACGGCACTGCGGCCCCCGCCGCCCTGGCTGCCGGTATCCTCGTGGGCAGCGGCAATGACCATCTGCGGCAGGACGGGGTCATTCCTGACGGTCCTGATGATGTTGATCCAGTCTGCCGCTGTCGTCAGGGGGTTGCTGTCGGAAGGGTCATACAGCCGGGTCAGGTCAATGGAATTCAGCCATTCCCCGATGTTTCTGCCTTCATACTCTTCCGGACTGGTAAAGGGCCGGCCCGGGCCTGGCTTCATATACATCAGGCAATTCAGCAGCAGGATCTGTTCTGTCTTTAATGCCATATGCCTGCTCCTTACTGCGTATCAAAGCAGCTGAATGTCACGGCTTCAAAGGAGAGCCGTTCTTCTTCCAGGATTGAGATTTCATTGACGGCTTTGTCTGCCGGTACGTCGTACAGGATGTAGGAACCGTAGAAGCCTTTTTCTTTCAGGATCTTCTGGATGGCATCGGCCGTTTCCTGGATGTTTTCGGCATCCATCATGTAGAGGTGGGTGCTGCGCATGACCGGGGGTTCAATGGCCATGAAGTCTTCAGCGGTCAGGTTTCCGTCCACCTCGTCTGACAGCGGGACGGAAAAGTCCGTATGGGAGAGGATGTCAAAGGATCCTTCCTTCAGGGCAAGGTTGATTTCCCTGCTGTAGCTTTCCTGCAGCAGGATGCCGTAATACGTATCCCCGCAGAGATAGCCTTCCTGGCTTTCCGTGATCTGGACATAGGAACCGTCCTTCATCGTCAGGATGCCGGTTTCATGAAGCCTGGTTGCCGGGTCGAATGAGACATATTCCGGATGGCAGGAAGGGTACTTGGCTTCCATGTAGTGCATGGCGAAACGAAGCTGGTTCAGTGCTTCCATCTGGTAGTTATAGAGCCTGCCGGCCCTGATTCTGTCCGCGTCCGGATAGTTCATGCTTAACAGTTCTTTTTCAATTTCATTCATTTCCACAATCTCCTCTTCCGGCAATGCTTCGGCTGTACGGCATCCGGCAAATGCCAGAATGATCACGCTCATGGCTGTGACCAGCAGTTTCTTCATCATGTTTTTCCTTATCTGCAATAACTTCTTTGAGTTCTTTCATTATGCCATAAAATCAATCTTCTTTGTACGCATTGTCACCAGGGGGTCATGCTTTCCCTGACAGAAGCATCAGGGAAAGCATGACAGGGCATTTCTGACTGGAAAAAGAACAATGCTGTGTGAAAATCCTGTAAAATAAACAAAAAGTATCCGGAACCTGTTGACCTTGAAGTGGCTTCATCGTCTATTCTTTGAGGGAAGAAAGGAGAATCCCATGCGTATACATGAACTTGAGTCTCTTCTTGGCATTGCCAAGGAGAATATCCGATACTATGAAAAGGAAGGACTGCTTGCTCCGGCAAGAAAGGAAAACGGCTATCGTGAGTATTCACAGGAAGATGCAGAGCGGCTGAAGAAGATCATCGTCTTAAGAAAGATCGGCATTCCGGTGAAGGACATCCGTGACATCCTTTCCGGCAACCTGGGCCTGCAGGAAGCCCTGGAAACAAATGTCAGGAAGCTGGAAGAGGAGATTGCTTCCATGCAGGATGTACAGCGCATCTGCCATAACATGCAGAAGGAAAATGTTTCCATTGAGAATCTGGATGCGGATGCTTATCTGAATGACATCAGCACGGCTGCAGCTGAGGGCGGAAAGTTCATGGACCTTTCCAGGGATGTCCTGCAGTATTCCTCCGAGCTGTTTGTGGATGCCTTCGGCCATTGGCAGTTCTTCTTCCCGATTTACAAACCATTGTTTCTGAAGCGTAAGAGGAAAGGTTCTGTGGCACTGGCAGTCGCAACACTGATCGTGTTGATCCTTGTGGGCGGATCCGTCTCAGCCACGATCAATCCCCGCAACAATGCGGCAGACGGTCCGTATTTCCGCATCGGCATGCTCACCTATGCCGGGATTGTCCTTGTCTGGTTTATCCTGCGGAACATTGTGTATTTCCTTTCCCGGCGGTTTGAAAAGGCAGAAAAGCCCATTACGATCATCGGTTCCATCCTGTGTGCCCTGGCATCCGTCGGCCTGGCCTTTGCGGCTGTCATGCACTGGTCACGGATACTGATGTTCCGGCCGTATACCGGGACTGCCCATTTCCTGGATGAAAGCGCAGATTCTCTGGACATCTTCCGTGATGACAGGATGCCCTCCGTCAACAATGGCTTTCAGTCATATGATCAGTATACATACTATACCGTCTATGACCAGGAGTATATCCAGGCTGTCAAAGAAGCCATTCTGGATGCGGAAGCGACCGGGAAATGGTCAGTCATCCACAATGACTTTGACCTGTTTAAAACAAAAGAACTGGTCAGGGAAGCCGGCGGAGATATGGGGCCGTTCTATCAGATCCTCTGGTACAGCGAAGAAAACATGCGTTATACCTTCTTCTACCTGTATGAGGATGAAAAAGAAGGCTGGATCCTGGATGAGCCGGCCTACGGCATATTCAAAGCCGGTGATGAACTTGTCAGCCTGGCAAAGGAGTATGACGAGCATATTGAAATCAGAAAGGGCTATGTGGAACAGTTCAACAGACTGTTTACGTATGATCCCGCAGAAGTGTGGCATGAACCTTATGATCCGGAAGGAAAGTATGACCATTACCGGATCATCAACCTGATTGACCGGGAAACCGGTGAAGACGTCACGGAGGAATTCCTGGAGAAATATCGCAGTGCCTGGGAAAACAAGGACTGGGAAACACTGATTAAGGCATATAAGACAGTACAGGAAACCGGGCGCACTGAACTGGTCAATCCGCCGGCTGAGTAAGGCTGTCTGAATCAACAACCTGCCGCACAGAGTGCCCTGTGCGGCAGGTTTTTCGGATGCAGAAGAAGCAGGCTATGAAAGAAGAGTTGTCTCTTATGGGTTTTGCATGCATGATTCCGTCGATTTCAAGATAGCCTGGCGGAAAAGCAGCAACGTTTACAATCATGCGATTCCAGCTCAGAATATGGATACAAAAAACAGCAGGTGCATATGGTACAATGCCAACAAAGGAGGCATAACCATGGGCATTTATGTAAATCCGTCTAATACCGGTTTTCTGGAAGTACTGAATACAGGCAGGTATATTGACAAAACAGGGTTGATTGCCTTCTTCAATTCCGTCCTTTCTACAAGGGATAAGGAAATTGTCTTCACCCGTCCCAGACGTTTCGGAAAAACCACTGCCTGCCGCATGCTTGCGGCATATTATTCGGAAGGCTGCGATTCTGAAGCGCTGTTCAAAGGATTGGAAATTGAAAAAGATCCTTCTTTCAAAAAACACCTGAATCAGTATCCCGTGATATGTTTTGATTTGATCCGCTTCATGTTGAAGAAAGATAAGAATAAAGAAAGAGATATCACAAAGACAGTAGAACATATCGAGACAACTCTGGTGAATGAACTGATGCAGGAATATCCGGATGCCTCTCTCAGCAAAGACATGGAGCTTGCCGAAGCGCTGATGGCAGTGAGCAGGCGGATCGGCAGACGCTTTATTATTATCTGTGATGAATATGACATGCTCATAAGGGAGGCAAAAGACAATCAGGCATTGATCAGAGACTATATTGATTTCCTTCGTTCCCTGTTCAGGAGTTCAGATACAAGTACGTATCTTGCCGGTGCGTATATGACCGGCATCCTGCCGATCATCAAATACAATACGCAGTCTGCCTTGTCTGACTTCCGTGAATATACCATGCTGAATCCTTGGCCGCTTGGCAAGTATATTGGCTTTACAGCAGATGAAGTACATACAGTCTGTCAGAAATTCAACGCTGATGAATTCAGGATGAAAGAGTGGTATGACGGGTATCGCCTGAAAGGTGTCGGCGATGTATATTGTCCCAATTCTGTGATGCTGGCTGCGACGCGCAGGAAATTCTCCAGTTACTGGACGGCAACCTCAGCCATGGAGGCAGTGGCTGATTATATCTATCTCAACATTGACGGACTGCAGGATGCTGTCAATGACCTGCTTGACGGGAAAGAGATCGTCATTGATACGGATATGTTTGCCAATCGGCTCGATTATCTCGAAACGAAAAACGATGTACTGACTGTACTTGTACATCTCAGTTATCTGGCGTATGATCCGATGCGCAGATCGGTCAGGATTCCTAATTTCGAAGTCAGGATACATATGCTGAAGATCTTTTCAAAGTCAGTCGATCCGGTCTTCCTGCGCAGAATCAAGCGCTGTGAAGAAGTGATTCAGGCAACAGTCGAAGGCGATAACAAAACACTTGCTTCACTGTTTGAAGAAATTCACAATGAAAGGCCTCCCCGTTATTACAACGATGAGCAGGCACTCAGATATGTTGTACTTGCGGCTTACAATAATTCGCCGCTGGGCAACTATATTACCTTTGAAGAGCTTTCTTCCGGTAAAGGGTATGTTGATATCCTGTTTATGCCGCAGAAGGGGTTTGCCGACCCGCCGATTCTTGTGGAGCTTAAAAGCGGTGCCTCCGCCGGCAAAGCAATTACCCAGATTCACGAAAAGGACTATATCAGTTTTCTGAAGAAGATCGAGTACCATGGCGATGTGATGCTTGTCGGCGTTAACTACAGCCAGAAAACAAAGAAACATAACTGCAGAATTGAAAAGATTACGCTTTGAATCCAGCTGAAGAACAACGGGCGCTCCGCTCAAAAGCGAAATGCTGCTCAGAAAGATGAAACCATCCGGCAATCAGAAATGAATCAGACAGCGAACTATGGCGTTTCGCTGTCTTTTGCGTGTATCCGGCATCGATTATGACCTGATGATGAATTGAGACAAGACAATAAGGTCATTTTGAGCTTCAAGGCCTTGCCTGTTAAAAACCGTTTTTTCAGGACGGGACAGGAAGTTCAGATTCTTCTTTGGAAATCGGATTGTTGGTTGTAAATCTGCCCAAACACTGCTAATATTCAGAATGATGGATTTGGGCAGAAGCCCTGAAAGGAAAAGAATATGGCAGATATTGTCTTGAATAAGGAACTTCATTTTACATATCCGGAAGGCTTCCATGAAATGGATGAGGCCGAACGTAAGAAACTGAATTTCATCCAGGAAGGCCCCGGTATTGTCATCAGTGATCCTGACCGTCATATCATCGTCAGCATCGGCTGGAAGAAGAGCGGCATCGGTTCGCTGCTGCTGAGCCCGGATGATGTTGCCAGAAATATGGAAAAGACCGTCAGCAGAAGCATGGACAGCTTCAGCTACCAGGTTGGTGGCTTTGACCGGCGTCCGATGGACGGTAACAGCCATCGGCTTTGACTATGTCTATGAGGCCAAGGGCATTCAGATGACCGGTTCTTCCTATGTCGCGGAAAAGGGCAGAACCTTCTATTACTTCAACTTCTACGGCAGAACTGCCCGCAAGGCAGAAAACGAAGAAATCTGGGGCGACATGCTTGCTTCCGTCAGATGGGAATAAGCACCACTTTTTCAGCAATCCGTACTACAGCGCCTGTATATGCAGGCGTTTTTGATTGAAGACATGAATGTGAATGCAAAGCTGCTATTGATACCTTAAAATGGTTTCCATAAAGATATGGAGGATACAAAATGTTTCTGACCTGCCACTATTTCAGTTTTGCCCTTGGCCGCAATGTGGAACTGAATGTCGTCATTCCTACGCCGGAGGGGAATGAACAGATTGCTGCTGCCGGCAAGGATATGCGGTATGACTATGAACACGGCCTTCCCGTTGTCTATCTTCTCCATGGTGCCTATGGCGACAACAGCTCCTGGATGCGTTTTTCTTCTGTGGAACGGTATCTGCAGGCTCATAACTGCATCGGTGTCATGGCCGGTGTGGAAAACAGCTTCTACCAGGACATGGCCCATGGCGGGAAGTATTTCACGTACATGACGGAAGAACTTCCGGCATATGTGACAAGGCTTTTCCCGGCTTCAAAGAAGCGTGAGGATACGTATATTGCCGGCCTGTCCATGGGCGGTTACGGGGCATGGTTCCTGGCTTTGTCAAGACCCGGCCTTTATGCCAAAGCAGCATCCATGTCCGGAGCCCTGGATATTGCCGCATTGTATGATTCGGTAAAGGACAAAGAAGATCCCAACAGTCCTTTCCGCTGGCGGGATATCTTCGGCGAGCGTGTGGACCATCTTGTGAGCGGGGCGTGTGACCTGTTTGCCCTGTATGAAAAGGACTGTGCGGACGGGTTGATCCCGCAGCTGTACCAGTCGTGCGGGGATCAGGATTTCCTGTTTAAAATGAATCAGGACGTCCATCAGCGGATGACAGCGCTTGGCGCTGATATCACCTATCACGAAGCACCCGGACATGACCATAACTGGGATTTCTGGGATCAGGACATCCGCCGTGTCCTTGACTGGTTCTTCAGGGAGTAGGGTATGCGGATCTGTTATCGAGCTGATAAGGTAGCCGAAAAAGACAATTATTACGCCGTCATGACGGACGGGGCGGAAATCCGCATCTGGTTCGTGAACGACGACATCCTGCGCATCCGGGCCGGATTTGACGGTGACTTTGCGGAGGATTCCTACAGCCTGGTCATGACCGCCTGGCCGTCCCTTACCGACGATGTGCTGAAGGAAGAAAGAAAACGGGTGGAAACGGCAGAAGCCGTACTCACCGATCATAAAGAAGAAGCAGTGATCCAGGGAAACCATCTCAGGGTGGTTGTGCATAAGCATCCCTTCCGTCTTGCTGTCTATGATACCGACCACACCCTTCTGCATGAAGACATTCCCGACCTTGCATACCGTGAGGATACCAACCGCCGCCGGAAACATACCGGCAGGATTGAAGAAGATGACCGCTTCTACGGGTTTGGCGAAAAGGGAGGGAACATCGATAAGGCGGAAGAGGTGCTGTTCATGGCACCGGGTGATGCCATGGGCTACAATGCGGAAAAGACCGATTCCCTCTACAAGCATATCCCGTTCTACATCAGGCTGCAGGGTTCCACCGGAAAGGCTGTCGGGTATTTCTACCACAATACGGCCGAATGCATGTTCAATATGGGCAGGGAGAAACGCAACTACTGGCATCGTTATTCCACCTATACCACGGATGCCGGGGATATTGACCTGTTCCTGATTAACGGCCCTGCCATCAAGGATGTCATCATGCGCTATACGGACCTTACCGGGAAATCGGCAATGCTGCCGAGGGGGGCTTTGGGGTATCTGGGATCTTCCATGTACTATCCCGAACTGCCGGAAGACTGTGATGATGCCATTCTGGAATTCATTGATACGGCAAAGGAAGAAGGGATTCCCATTGACGGTTTCCAGCTGTCATCCGGCTATTGTGCCATAGAAACCGAAGCCGGCATCAAACGCTGTACCTTTACCTGGAACCATAAAAGGTTCAAAGACCCGGCAGACTGGTTTCATCAGATGCAGGAGAGAGGGATTGCCGTATCGGCCAACATCAAACCCGGCATGTTAACGGTCCATCCTTTGCTGGAAGAGATGAAGGCAAAGGGAATGTTCATCAAGGCAGATCCTGCTCTGGATGAAAGGTCTGACGGCAGGTATGAAGAATATGCGCAGGGGACGTGGTGGGGCGGCAAAGGCCTGTTTGTGGACTTTACCAGCCCGAAGGCACGGGAATGCTGGAAGCAGTATATCAAGGACAGCCTTCTTAAGTATGGCTGCACCTCCATCTGGAATGACAACTGTGAATATGATTCACTGGTGGATCTGGATGCTGAAGTATGCCTGGAAGGAAAAGGCAGCACCATCGGGAAAAGCAAAGCGGTCATGGCCAACCTCATGTGCATGCTGTCCAATGAGGCAATGAAGGAATATGATCCCGGCCGACGTCCTTTCTCCGTCTGCCGTTCGGGCCATGCCGGGATTCAGAGATATGCCCAGGTATGGGCAGGGGATAACCTGACCGGCTGGGATACCTTGAAATACAACATTGCGACCATTCTTGGCATGGGGTTGTCAGGGGTGGCCAATATGGGATGCGACATCGGCGGGTTCTATGGCGTATCGCCGGAACCGGAGCTATTTGTCCGCTGGGTGCAGAACGGCATCTTCTTCCCCCGGTTTTCCATCCATTCCACCAATACCGACAATACGGTTACAGAACCGTGGATGTACAGCGGATATAAGCATCTGATCAAGGATGCCATTGCCTTCCGCTATGCCATGATCCCGTACCTGTATTCCCTGGAATACAGGGCACATGAAACAGGACTGCCGATCATGGCACCGCTGTTCCTCTTCCATCAGCACGATCCTGATACATATGCACAGGGCATTGATTTCCTCTGGGGGGAATATGTCCTTGTGGCCAATGTCGTGGAGAAAGGGCAGACGGCAAGACACGTCTATCTGCCGAAATGCATGGATGAAAGGGAAAGGTGGTATGACTGGCAGACAAGGCAGGAGTATGCGGCCGGGACAGACATTGATGTCAGTGTTGACCTGTCTTCGGTGCCGATGTTTGTCAGAAGCGGTGCCATTGTCCCCATGTCCCTGCGGCCGCTGAATAACCTTGCAACAGAAACAGTGACGGATCTGAAGATCCTGTTTGCGCCGGATGTGGACAGCAGTTTCACGATGTATGAGGATGATGGTATTTCCAATGACTATCTTACGGGGGGATACCTGAAAACGAAGATCGACGTTGCAGCAGGGGAGCAGACAAGGATACGTTTCATGCATGAAGGCTCATATCAGACTGCTGTGGAACGTCTTCTGCTGGATGTCATCCACCGGGAAAAGGCACCTTACTACGTGCTGCTGGATGGCCGTGAAGTAAAGCATTATCTGCACCGCAGGAAATTTGAAGAAGCGGAAGAAGGCTGGTATTACAGCCAGACATTGAAATCCGTACAGGTGAAATATGCCAATCCCAAAGCAGACCATGAAGTGCTGATCAGCTTTGAGAACTTTGACATGATCGGCATGTAACACTGAAAAAGAAGGATTCCGGCTCAGCATCTTTCAAAGATGGGCAGGAAGCTTTTCTTTTCGGCTAATAATAACTTTCAGGAATAGACGCTTGTGCGTAAACTGTGAACGTAAAGAATTCCTGTCATTCTTTCTCTGCGGATATGAAAAGGCCTGTCCGTGTTGAGACAGGCCTTAGTGGTAAAAAGAATCAGATTTCGCCGGCTGCGATGGCGTCCCTTGCGGCAAGCAGGTTATCGTAGATGGCATCTGCGATTTCCCGCATTTCATCGTTGGGTTCCTGGGTATCAGGAATCATGATCGTGCATCCGCCGGAAGCGTGGCCGGCCCTGACGCCGTTGTAGGCATCTTCAAAGATGTAGCATTCTTCGGCGGGCAGGCCGATGAGCTCGGCTGCCTTCAGGAAGATGTCAGGGAAGGGTTTGCCCCTGGTCAGGGTAACGCCGCTTACCACGACATCCACAAAGGATTCCGTATTCGTGTTGGAAAGGTTTTTGCGGATCTGCGCTTCCGTGCTGCTGGATGCAACGGCAATCCTGTAGCCATTGTCACGGAAATAGGTCAGGATTTCATGGATGCCGGGCTTTTCCGGGGTGGAGTTTTCCAGGTAGGCATGGACACGGCCGGAGCAGTCCTTCGCAATGGGATGGCCGTCTTCCACGTGGTAGTACTTCTCAATCACGCTTGCCATAAGGTCCCCGCTTGTGCCGCAGATATCTTTACGGAACTGCGGGTCCAGTACAACATTCATCTCATCGGCGATTTCGGACCAGCACTTCTGCCAGACCTGTTCGGTATCGAACATCAGACCGTCCATATCAAAAATTACACCTTTTTTCATAAATGCTCTCCTTATTTTCCTTTATTATACGAAACAAAAGACAGATTATAAAACAAAACATCGGTGCAGATCAGGAAAAATATAATGGATATGCGTTTGATATTGCATGCATTGTTTTTGATCTTCGTACGGGATGCCTGGCAGAAGCCGAAAAAACTGACCGGCGTTCAGAAAATCTTTGTGAAGAGGCAGGAACCATATTGACGCATGCC
>JAFWCP010000328.1 GCA_017536845.1 Solobacterium sp.
ATTATGGAAACGATTATCGGAAGAGAGACGGAAATACGGATTCTGAATGAATGCCTGACCAGCCGCCAGGCAGAATTTCTGGCAGTATACGGAAGAAGAAGAATCGGCAAGACTTTCCTGATCCGTGAATACTTCGGCAACAGCTTTGCATTTTATGCAACAGGTATTGCAAATACGAAAAAAAGCCGGCAGCTGAAGGAATTTCACAGGGCGTTGATGAAATACGGAAGCCCAGACGAATCTGTCCCGAAGGACTGGTTCGACGCTTTTGCAAGACTGGAAGATCTGCTTGACGCTGATAATATACGGCGGGAATACCAAAGCGGCAAGGTCATTGTATTCCTCGATGAGATGCCCTGGATGGATGCGCCCCGTTCTGATTTCAAGCAGGCTTTGGAATGGTTCTGGAACAGTTATGCATCAGCCCGAAAGGACCTGTTGTTTATTATCTGCGGTTCCGCCACCACCTGGATTATTGATCATATCCTGGGAAGTACCGGGGGCCTGCATAATCGAGTCACACGACGGATACATTTAATGCCATTCAGCCTTCACGAATGTGAACTGTATTTTCAAAACCGCGGATTTGATATCAGCAGACATCAGATCATCGAATGCTGCATGGTTTTCGGCGGCATACCATATTATCTGAACTGTCTGACGCCGCGTCTGAGCCTGGCGCAGAATATTGATAACCTTCTGTTTTCCGAATATGGCGAACTGAAGCAGGAATTCAGTCTTTTATACTCATCCTTATATAAAAACCAGAACCTTATCTTGAAGTGGTCCGTAGTCTCACAAAGCACAAATCCGGCATGACCCGTTCCGAACTGTCTGGTGATTCCGCATTAAGTACCGGCGGAACTGCAACAGCCGTTTTATCCAGCCTTGAACAATGCGGCTTTATTCGCAGATTTCGTAATTTCACCAAAGATAAAACTGATTACTGCTATCAGCTGACAGATTCCTTCACGCTTTTCTATCTTGATATCATCGAAAGTAGAAATGTCGAATCATGGATTTCTTTTATTGATTCCCCCGGTTATTACAACTGGGCCGGACTCGCCTTTGAAAAAGTATGCCTGCTTCACACAAAGCAGATCAAGGCAAAACTGGGGATTGCCGGGCTGAAGACATCAGAGGTTTCATGGCACAGTAAAAAAACATCTCCCGGTGTGCAGATTGACCTGATGATTGACAGAGCCGATCAGGCAATCAATTTATGTGAAGTGAAATTTGCGTCGGATCAATATGCCATCACGGCTGCTGAAGAAAGGAATCTCAGGCACAGGAAAGAAGCCTTCCGGGCAGAAACAGGAACAGAGAAATCGCTGTTTCTTACCATGATTACTTCCTATGGTCTGGTAAAAAACGCTCATTGGCAGATTGTTGCTGAAGAGCTTACGGAATCTGATCTTTTCATCGAATGAACGGTTTCTTCTGCCACAGCTTGTCATCTGTCCTCCACATAAACTCCTGACATTTTTGATATAATGTTGAAAAACAGAAGGAGAACAGTATTATGAGTTTCAAAGAAGGCTTCTTATGGGGCGGCGCTGTTGCGGCAAACCAGTGTGAAGGCGGCTATCTTGAAGGCGGCAAAGGCCTTTCCTGTGCCGATATGCTGAAAGGCGGAAATGTCAGTACACCGCGCAAATTCTCACCGGTCATCGAAGAAGGCATCTATTATCCCAGCCACCAGGCAATTGATTTCTATCATCATTACAAGGAAGACATTGCCCTTTTCGGTGAAATGGGCTTCAAGTGCTTCCGCCTTTCCATCAACTGGTCCCGTATCTTCCCCAACGGCGATGATGCTGAGCCAAATGAAGAAGGCCTTGTCTTCTATGACAACGTCTTTGATGAATGCAGGAAGAACGGCATTGCGCCCTTGGTCACACTGTCTCACTATGAAATTCCCTGGGCCATTGTCACCAGGTACCAGGGCTTCTATTCCCGCAAGACCATTGACCTGTTTGTCAGATATGCGGAAACATGCTTCAGAAGGTACAAGGACAAGGTAAAGTACTGGCTGACGTTCAATGAAATCAACGCCGCCATGATGCCCGGCGGCGGTGCCTACAACGGCGTCGGCTTTGTCACCCCGGAAGACCTGGCCAACACAGCCCAGAGACCCGTCAACGAACTGATTGACGATCCTCAGAAGCGTCTGGAAGCACTGCACAATGAATTTGTTGCCAGTGCCTTAACCGTACAGAAAGGCCACGAAATCAATCCTGACTTCATGATCGGCTGCATGATCGCCCATCTGACTTCTTACCCGGCAACCTGCAGGCCGGCCGATGTCCTGGCCGCCCAGAGAGAAGATGACCGCTTTAACAACATCTGCGGCGATGTCCATGTCCGCGGTGAATACCCTGTATTCACAAAGAACTACTACAAGACCTTGGGCGTCAAAGACTTCTCCTTCATGGACAATGAAGAAGACAAGAAGATCCTGAAGGCCGGAACGGTTGACATGTATACCTTCTCTTACTACATGTCCATGACAGTTTCCGACAAGAAGGATGAAGAAGCAACCGGCGGCAACCTCGTCTTCGGCGGCAAGAACCCGTACCTGAAGGCATCACCGTGGGGCTGGCAGATTGACCCTGAAGGTCTGCGCTGGACACTGAACAAGCTGTCTGACCGCTATCCACACCTGCCG
Organism: Solobacterium sp.; assembly: GCA_017536845.1. Next base: position 2,669 of record JAFWCP010000328.1, read on the forward strand.
TTAATGGTTGTGGAAAACGGCCTTGGCATGATTGACAAGAAGGAAGAAGACGGTTCTGTCCATGACGACTATCGTATCGACTACCTCAGAGACCACATCAAGGTCATGAAGCAGGCAGTGGAAGAAGACGGCGTCAACCTGATCGGCTACACCACATGGGGCTGCATTGACCTGGTATCCGCAGGAACCGGTGAGATGTACAAGAGATACGGCTTCATTTATGTCGACCGCAATGACGACGGAACCGGCGACTATTCCAGAAGCCGCAAGGATTCCTTCTTCTGGTACAAGAAA
>JAFWCP010000329.1 GCA_017536845.1 Solobacterium sp.
CTTCATGTGTTCAGTCAGACGGTTGATCTTTTCTGTTAACAGCGCGACCTGTACTTCGACAGATCCTGTATCATTGGCTTTACGGCCGAATGATTCGGTGAGTTCAGCTTTCTTTTCCTTTGTAAGCATTTCAGTTTCCTCTTCTTTCTTTTCATGCCTTCCGAACCGTGTGCGACTGCTGAGGATGCGATGCACTCAGCCCGAAAGCTCAATAACTATACAATACATGATGTATCGGCGCAAGCAGAATTTTCATGGCCGATGCATTTTCATGCAGGCGGACAGACCCGTCGCTGACCAGCCTGTTCATTACAAAGCCGGGGCGGGAAACAGCGTCTTTGAGGGCAGCGTCATCCCTGCAGGGACATTATCAGTCTTACGATATCGTAAATCAGACGCACTGCCGCAATGCCGATACCGATTTTCGAGAACAGGATTTCCCGGGCCGCCGGATTTTCCTTATTCTTCAGGAAAATGCCGATGCAGCCGAGAATGATTGCCGAAAGGGCGAACAGGCCCATGAAGTCCACGAGGATCGAAAGGATCGCAAAGCTCAGGCCATAGTAGCTGAGGATGCTTGAAATCATCCGGTTGCGGCTGATCTGCTGTTTTTCCAGACGCTGCCGTTCTTTTTCGATAATGGCCAGCCTTTCCTCTTCCTGCTCAATCGCCCGCTGTGATCTTTCCTTTGTCTTGCTTTTCTTCATCTTTTTCATATGCGTGATACTCCCTTACAGTAATTCTGATAATATCGTGTTCATGATCGGATATCCCGCTGCCGTGCAGCGCAGAAAGCCGCCTTTGCTTTCCAGCATGCCAAGGTCCATCTGCCGTTTCAGCTTTTCGCCGAAAAAGGCTGACAGCGGACAGCCGAATGCCGTTTCAAACCGTCGAAGATCCAGGCCTTCCTTCAGCCTGAGATTCATCATGACCATCTCAAAGGCCTGATCTTCTCTGGTCAGTTTCGTTGTTTCTTTATACAGCGGATCCTGCAGGTAGGCAGCCAGGCTGCAGCTGTGGTCATAACGCACACCCTTTTCCTTGCCGGATGCCCCGCATCCAAGGCCCTGAAAGTCCTCATAATGCCAGTACACCAGATTGTGCACCGCTTCCTTATGTTCAAAAGCAAAGCTGGATACTTCATATTGATGATATCCCGCCTCTTCCAGCAGACGTACTGCCGTTTCATACATGTCTGCTTCCGTTTCCTCATCCAGAGGCCGGTACCCGCGCCGGCCGAAAACGGTGTTATCCTCAACCGTCAGCGAGTACAGGGAAAGATGGTCCGGCCGCAGTGAAACCGCATCATGGATGCTTCTGACAAAGCTTGCCATGGTCTGCCCAGGCAGCGAATACATCAGGTCGAGCGAGAAATTGCCGATGCCTGCTTCTCTGGCCGTATTCATGCATGCCGAAACATCCGCAAAGGTGTGATGGCGCCCCATCAGTTTCAGCAGTTTTTCATCACTGCTCTGCATCCCGATGCTTAAGCGGCTGACGCCATGGGAAACAAGGATCTTTGCCTTGCGGCTGTCAAAGGTTTCCGGATTGATTTCCACCGTATACTCTTCAGCCGTTCTGACGCTGTCATCAAATAAGGACAGCAGACTGTCAAGCCTTTCCGCATCCAGGCAGCCTGGCGTTCCGCCGCCGATATAGAGCGTCCGCAGGCCGGGATGGATGCCGTCATGGGCCAGTTCTTCCTGCAGGGCCTGCAGCCAGCGGTCGGCCCTTTTCGGATCATATACCGTATGGCAGAAGTCACAATAGAAGCAGATGGAACGGCAGAACGGCACATGCACATACAGTGAACGCGGCCTATTAACGTTTGTTGTCATCATCCATTGACAATACCGACATGAAGGCTTCCTGCGGAATGGCAACCGAGCCGACTTCCTTCATGCGTTTCTTGCCTTCTTTCTGCTTTTCCAGAAGCTTGCGCTTTCTTGAAATATCGCCGCCGTAGCACTTGGCCAGTACGTTCTTGCGCAGGGATTTGATATTGGTGCGGGCGATCACCTTGCCGCCGATGGCCGCCTGGACAGGAATTTCAAACTGCTGCTTCGGGATGAGTTCCTTCAGCTTGATGGTGATTGCCGAACCGCGGGCGTAGGCTTCCGAACGGTGGATGATGACGCTTAAGGCGTCGACATTCTCGCCGTTGAGCAGGATGTCCATCCGCACGAGGTCTTCTTTCCGGTAATCGGTCAGTTCATAATCCAGCGAAGCATATCCCTTCGAACAGGACTTCAGCTTGTCAAAGAAGTCAAAGATGATTTCCGACAGCGGGATGTCATAGATCAGGCTGTTGCGTCCCGTATCAATCACTTCCATGCTCTGATAGATGCCGCGTTTGTTCTTGCACAGGTCCATGACAGCGCCGATATAGGTATCCGGCACCATGATGGAGGCTCTGACATACGGTTCTTCCACATGGTCGATCTTTGAGGCA
>JAFWCP010000330.1 GCA_017536845.1 Solobacterium sp.
CCGTTGGGAAGGGCCTTCCTACCGCCTGGTCACCTATGAGGAAGCGCCACGAAGAACAGGGCTGTTCGGCCGGTCATATACCCGTGCGCAGAAACCGATGCCCCGCACGGAAACACAGGAAACGGCAGCACCGGCATTCCTGCGCCTGCGGAATATCCGGACCAATGAATTCGTCAATCTTGGGTTCAAATGCCTTTCTGACCTTGACGCCAGAATCCGGACAAGCATTGCCAACAACCTGGAAGATACCCCTGTGCCTGAAGAGAAGAAATCCTCTCCCGTGCAGTCACCTGACTTTGTGGCGCAGCTGAAGCAGCTAAAAGAACTGCTTGATGCAGGTGCCATTACCCAGGAAGAGTTTGAAGCATTCAAGAAGAAGCTTCTTTGATAACAGATCCTTTAGTGAAACCGATCAAACCGGACGCATGCAGACGTCCGGTTTTTATTTGATGAGATGTTCAGCCTTTTCTGAGGTCAGGCATGTGTTTACGCAAGTTATGCTATCAGATGTTCATGGATACACTGAGCGGTAAAGATCAGAAGAGCCATCTTGTAAACGATGATTGATTCAGGTCAGCACAGGTTCCTGTACAAATGCTCTTTATTTCCCGGGAAAATCTCATCGATTCATCTCTGGCAGCCTTCTGCAGCTCAGCATTCAAAAACGCCCGCAGGCGTCAATCAATAAAGCGATAGATGTTCGGGAATACTTCCTCCCCAACAAGGTTGAAATCCACATCCGTAAGATTTCCATCCTCGTCTTCCTTTGTGCCGTAGATCACGACAACGCCGCCGCTGCCGGTATGCAGGGTTGTTCCCCAGATATGGGCGGAATAACCCTTTTCATCCATTTCCAGAAGTTTCCGTTCAAGGATGAAACGGATGATGTCATTCATCTCCATATCCTTTGTCCAGCATTCATATGTCACAGGCTTTTCTTCATAAAGGTCACCTTCAATGTGATTGTTTTTGCTTTCGAAGAATTCCTTTCTGTTCGGATATGGGAAATCACCTTCATCAATTTTGAAATAATCTCCGGCCGCAGCCTTTTCGCCATGATGATCCTTGATGGTTTCCCGGGAGAACAGTTCATAGCCTTCATCGGTAAGGATGATCTTTCCTTCCTGCATCATTCTGGTTTCTTCAGCGCTGTTTTCACCCAGGACATATGCATGAAACCTCTTTGTGATCTTTGTGATTTTTCTCATAGTGTTACCTCCCTGCGGTCATGCTTTCCTATAGTTTATCATGGTTTTCAGGATCACAAGATTCATTGAAAGCGGCATGGGATGATATTTCCCTGTCTTTCGCAGAAACCGGCAAAACACAGATGTCAAAGAAAAAGGAAAGCGAAAACTTAAACTTTCCCTTTATGGCATCAGTACCTGTTCTTCCTTTCTCAGCCATGCTGTTCCATGATACATCTTTAGGATTCCTGCAGAATCCCATCCGCAAGCCCATAGGCAACTGCTTCCTGAGCATCCATGTAGTAATCACGGTCGGTGTCTTCAGCAACGGTTTCAAACGGCTTGCCGGTCACTTCGGCCAGAATCCTGTTCAGCCTGTCCTTGGTCTTCTGGATATGCCGGGCACTGCACATGATGTCAGATGCCTGGCCGGCTGTCTGGGCCAGGGGCTGATGGATCATGACTTCAGCCAGCGGCGTCATCAGTCTTTTCCCCTTTGTCCCGTTGGCAAACAGGAAGGCTGCCATGGATGCTGCCATACCCGTACATACAGTCCTGATGTCACAGCTGTTCCGGTTCATTTCATCCAGGATGGCAAAGCCGGACGTCACATTCCCGCCGGGGCTGTTGATCATCAGGGTGATATCACTTTTCCCCTGCTTTTCCAGATATCTCATCTGCATGATGATCTCTTTGGCACTTTCATCATTGACTTCGCCGGTCAGCCAGATTTCCCGGTTTTCGGCAAGCATGAAGGATGCCAGATCCATTGTTGTCAGCCCTGTTCTTGTCATTGTCTGAACGGTAATCATCTTTCCTCCTTCAGCCATGGTAAGGCAATCCGTTTGTAATATGCGTCCTGAATCAGGCGGTATGGTGTATAGGTCTCGGTTTTCTGCTGGATCCTGATTGGCAGCGTTGTATCGCAGCCGGCAAACCGGTCCAGGCATTCATAGCGGTCATAGTCATACAGGATGACCTTGCTGCGGAGGTGGTCGTTGATGTAGATCCCTTCTTTGTATGCCCAGGTCTTCTTCAGCTTCTGCAGCATTTCCGGGGTCACCAGCGGTTCCCTGCCTTCTTCACTGTAGCTGGTGCCGCACAGTTCGCTGATGTATTTCAGCATTTCCATATCCGGACTCTGCAGGAACAGTGTGGACTTGCAGTTGCCAAGAATCACCGAGGCATCAGAGGCATACACCCCTTCCAGCTGGCGTTTGGACTGGGCAACCAGATACCAGCGCATCTGCCTGCTTCTTGAAGCGGAAATCTTTGACTTCATGTCGTTGATATGCAGGTTGCAGAATTCATCGCAGATCCAGTGGATATTGCGAGGCGCTTTACGTTCCATATACTTCCGGTTATGGCAGCTGACAAGCTGTTCATAGAAACAGTCCATGATGAACCCTGACAGCATTTCATAGGCAGAGGTTTCATCGGGGATGATCATGAAGACGGCTGTCGGCTTTTCGTAGAGGTCTTCAATCCGGAAGGTGGAAATGCTCAGCATATCCAGCAGGTCTTTCTGCAGCATGAAGTCCCGTAAGGAAGCGGCGCTGGTAGCGACAATGGAGCTTTTTGTCTTTTCCGGGGCTGAAAAGACATTTCTGAGCAGCTGGATATAGTTGTTGTCAACCCCGCTGTACCTCTGCTCAATCAGGCTGCTGAGCCCGTCTGTCGCGTCTTCGTCCACAAAGGATCCTGCCGTAGACATGTTCATATACTTCGCATAGCCTTTGTTATGCGTACACAGTTCCAGCAGGAAGGTGATGATGCCCATCAGGTGCTGGGAAGACATGGAACCCCAGAATTTGTCGTTGTTGGCGTTGGCATATTTATCCACAAGCGAGCTGATCATGGAGTTGAGGATGCGCATGGCATTGTTCACATCCCCTTCAGCATACTTCTCACACACAGCCTGAAAGACGTTATAGCCGTCGGAAAGGCAGGAACGGAAGTCCATGAACACAGTGCGGTAGCCCTTCTCTTCCAGCAGTCCTCTGATCTTCGGGTTGCCGGAGATTTCTCCTTTGACGTCGGTGATGATCATCGACTGCATGGCGGAGGCAACGGAAATCATCAGGGGGATGATGACGCACCTTGTCTTCTTGGCGCCGGACCCGCCGAAGATGATCATGTGCTCATCCCTGTTGTTGACATAGACGGTATTGTCTTCCTTGATCAACGGCACGCCGCAGCAGCTCTGGATGCGGCCGTCAAGCTGTTCGGGAAGCAGGTGTTCTTTCAGTTCATCCAGCCGGTAAAACCTTGACCCGTTTTCGGGATAGGCATATTTCTTCCAGATCTTCTCGTATTCACTCATGCGTCTTCTCCTTTCCGACCTTGCTGTCGATGAGGGCAAGCAGGTTGTTTTCTTCCCTGATGTATCTGTTCAGGTGCTTTTTCTCCACCTTATCGGTATGGCAGACATATTTCATGTCATTGGCAAGCTGGTGCAGGAATTCGTAAGTGCGGAATTCCTCAAAGCTTCTGCCCATCAGGATGGCGGCAGTTTCTTTTGCAGCATCGGCGGAAAGCCCTTCTTCCGCCAGTTCCCCGGCAAGGCCCTGGACCGTTTCAAGCTGACGGTCAATCAGCCATGAACCGTGCATGTAGCAGCGCATTGTCAGGTACATGTCCTTCAGCATCTTTTCCTCAGCCTGATCGCAGAGAAAGACATAGCGCATTTCCTTCCGCTTATCCGCCAGGAACATCATCAGCACCTTGAAATACCGGTCAGCAGTATGCCCGAGCCATTCGGTAAGGTTCAGATACAGGATAACCGTTTCACTGCGGAACGGGTCGGCCCGATGCTGGGCGGACTGGATCTTACGGATTTCATTGAACTCGTCATATTTCGGCACATACGGGATTTCAAGATGTGCGGCAGCCCCGCTGCCTTCCATCGGCAGGCTGTCGGGGTGTTTTCTCCCTATCAGCAGAAATTCATCCATGGTGATATTCCTCCTTCCGGATACTAATATACCTGACGGAAAATTGAATTCTGCTAAGGGGGAAAAGAAAAAGATGATCGTGTTTCAGATCATCTTCGGTGAATCATTACAGATAGCTGACGTTTCGGCTTTGCAGTAACCTGTGCATGGTTCCGTAAGTGCGACCAGGGATGGTTATTTCAGCCAGCCGGAGCGCTGCAGCGTCAGCAGTGCCTTGAACCTGTCAATGTCTTCCACCACCGTCAGCTTGATATTGGTGGGAGACCCGTCGGAAAAATGCACCTGTTCTCCCATCTGGATTTTCAGCGTAAAGGAAGAAACGGAATCCCTGATGCCTTCTTTTGCCGCTCTTCTGTATACATCAGCAATCTCGCCCAGGCGGAAGGTATGCGGATTCTGTATTTCCCGCAGCTGTTCTCTTGGATACGATCCTCTCGATACGATTCCATCATCCGTCATTGCAATTGCAGAGGTGCAGCGGACCGCCGGCACGGCACTGCCGTATTTTTCGGCAACACGTATTGCATCAGAAATAATATGCGAACTGACAAGAGGGCGGATTGCATCATGGATCAGGACGATATCATCAGGAGAATGATGTTTTTCCAGTTCATTCAGGCCATTCTGAATGGATTCCTGACGGTTTTCACCGCCGGAAACAACAGACTTCACTTTCGTGACATTGAACTGGTTGACATACGACCAGAAAATCGGTTCCCACGCTTCAATGCATACCACCGCGATTTCATCAATCAGCGGATGGTTCTGAAAGGCTTCCAGCGTATAGATGAGAATCGGCCGTTCGTTAACAGTCAGGAACTGTTTCGGAATATCCTGTTTCATCCGGGTGCCGGCACCGCCGGCAAGAATCAATGCAATGTTTGCCATACTCATTCCCTCTTCCATCCATAAAGATATGCATACCTGCGGAAATCAAATTCAGAGACGATCATGTTATCACCGTTCTCATCAAGAACCTTGAGATGGTCATTGACGAAATCCACAGCTTCGTTTACAGCCTTCTCTGTGCGCTCTGTCAAGAAAGTAATGTCGAAAACACGATGCTGGGTGGAACCTGTATCTGCAATCCTGTCTCCGGGCGCGTGCTTGCA
>JAFWCP010000331.1 GCA_017536845.1 Solobacterium sp.
AAAAAGTATTTCGGTTAATCCCCTCCAAAATAAAAAAGCTCTCGCATCTGATCCATGCGAGAGCGGGTGCTGATTTCTAAATGATCTGTCGGTCACATAGTTTTGCAGCACCTTTATTTTATCACATCTGATAAACCGAAAGGAGGCTAATGAAGAAAGAGAAATTCATCTATGAACGGAATGGTTCATACGTCGTCCTCATAAAATGGACGACAGCTGCCGGGGAACGCAGGCAGAAACAGATCGGGACTTACTCTGTTAAGAAGTACGGGTCGAAAACGGCAGCGCTCAAAGAGGCTAAAAAGGCCCGTGACAAGGCGCTGGTTGACATCGAGCTGGAGCGGATCAGTGATCAGATCTTCACCGTCGACCGGCTATTCCAGGACAGTCAGCGCCTGCTTGTCCACAACATCAAGACCAGAGAACGTCACCAGTCGACCTACAATGCCCTGATGACGGATCAGCTGCGGAACACGAAGATCGAAGCTGTAACCAACGCTGATGTGCAATTGTCAATCAACCGCTTTGCTGAAGGTCACACCCAGGACGCGATCAAGAGAGCGTTGACGGTTTGGCGGCTGATCTTTCGGGCAGCCATGATCAATGATCTGAACATTCCCGATCGGACCAGGGCGGTCATTGTCCCGAAGTCCCAGGTGCAGATCAAGCGTCGGGAAAAGTTCTGCACGCATGAGGAACTGAAGATCTTCCTGGAAGCTTTGCTCACGTACGGCTATGGTCCGAAGAACGAGCACAGGAACATAGACATCTATGTCATGATCCAGATCATGATGTATTGCGGAATCCGCCCGCAGGAAGTTCTGGCGCTGACTGTCGCCGACATTGACCTGGCAAATCAGATCCTGCAGGTTAACAAGTCAATCGGCAGCACTGACCAGTCAAAGCGGCAGGTTGTCACGACAAAGACACCTGAATCAATCAGATCTGTACCCATCCCGGACGAGCTGTCTTCGATCCTGGAAGACTTCGTCAAAGATAAGACGGGCATGCTGTTCCTTGATGTTGATCAGAAGCCGTACGAAATCACAACGATCTCAGATTACATTTTCCGGGTATCTGAGAAGGCCGGCGTCAAAGTGACGATGTATATGTTAAGGCACATGTTCGCCACGGACATGGCCAAGATCACGGATCCTAAAACCCTGCAGACCCTCATGGGACATGTCACCCCCACGATGAGCCTTGGCTATGCTGATAAAACTTCACTGGCCGATTGTGCGGAAGCACTCCGCAGAAGAAAGCTGTCCTGACCGGCAGCTTTTTTTGATTCGGAAAAATGCTACCAAAATTACTACCAAACAAATAACAGTACTGTTCACAATCGTGACAGAAAAAGGCCCAAAACACGCAAAAAAGTGCCTAAATAGGCACATTTTGCATGCTTGTCCACTACTGATACAATAAAAAAGTGGAGTCTAAGGGATTCGAACCCTTGACCCCTCCCCTGTGAAGGGAATGCTCTCCCGCTGAGCTAAGACTCCGTGCCTGTCTATTCTAGCACAAAGCTTTCCGACCTGCCAAACTATTTTTTGAATTTGCATTTGCCTGTTTTTTTCGCTACCATGTATGCCGCGAGGTAAAACAAGATGAACCGGACTGACCAGCTGATGAAACAATACAGCCTGCTGCCCCATCCTGAGGGCGGATACTTTTCCGAATACTACACTGCCCCTTTTTCATGCAGTTCCCGAGCCTTATGCGGCTCCATCTTCTTTCTGCTGAAGAATGATGATATCTCTCATTTTCATCAGATTGACTGTGATGAGATCTGGTACTATCATGAGGGCTGCGGCATGAAGATCCACGTCATTGACCAGGACGGCTATCACTGTGAAGAACTCTCCCCGGAAGGTTCTTTCTGCATCGTCCTGCCCAAAGGCGTGCTCTTTGCGGCTGAAAACCTGGACCGGAGAAGCTATACCTTTGTCAGCTGCGCGACGACCCCGGCCTTTGCCTACGCGGGCTTCCGGCTTGTCCCTTACCGCGAAATCAGCCATATCAATGCAGATCTGTCATACCTCTGCATCAGTCAGGAGAAATAACATGAATATCAGAGTAATCAAAGACAGGGAACTGTTTGATGCGTTTGTATCAGACCATCCCAACGCACACTATATGAAAACCTCCATGTGGGGCGAATTCAAGAAAATCAATGAAGGCCTGGATTACAGGATGCTGGGCTTCTATGAAGGCGATGCCTTAATTGCCACAGCCATGGTGCTGGAAAAGAAAGGCCTTTTCCCTTATTTCTATATTCCCAAAGGTCCCTGCATGGACTATGAGGACAAACAGACAAGAAGAAAGGTCTTTGAACTGTTGAAGGCATATTCCGAAGAAAACAACGTCGTCTTCCTGCGCATGGACCCCAATGTCGTCCGGGCTGAAAAAGATATCAAAGGCAACCTGGTGGAAGGCGGCTTCAGCCACGAAGATGTGACGGAAGACCTGAAACAGGAAGGTTATGTGCACAGAGGATACAACTATGCCTATGACGGTTCCTGGACGAACCGCTTTACGCTGATCGTGGACATTTCCGACGACATCGACACCGTATTCAACCGCTTTGCCAAGAACCGGAAATACTCCATCCGCCGCAATGACCGCATGAAGATGGTCACCCGCGTCGGCGATGAAAAGGACATTGACGCCCTGCTTGCTCTGCAGAAACAGCTCTCCGAAATCAAAGGCTTCAAGCCTTCCACAAGAAAGGACTTTGAGAATATCCTGCACTGTTTCAAGGACAATGTCCGCATCTATGTCACCGAAATGGATATCGATGCTTCCATTGAAGCCTTAAAGGCAACCGCAAAAACAAAGGAAGAAAAGGAAAGCGCCGAGAAACAGGCGGGCGAACTGCTGGAATACAAAGAAGCCCACAGCGCCCACCCCGTGCTGGCGGCCGGGCTGTTCTACTTCCTCAATGATACATGCTGGACTGTCTACTACTATGCGGACAAAGGCCTGCCGCGCTACTCCCCGCTGGATTCGCTGAACTTTGAAGCGATGAAGGATATGAAAAAAGAAGGCGTGAAGTATTATGACCTGTGCGGTTTCTCCGGCGTTGTCGACAAGGAAGATCCGGAATATCAGCTGTATGAATACAAGCACCGCTTTGCGCCGGTCTTTACCGAGCACATCGGTGAATTTGACTTCATCAACCGTCCTAAGGCCATGAAGAACTACCGCCTTGCCTACAAGGTGGAAAACAGGCTGAAGCGTCAGTACCACATTCTGCGCTACAAGAAAACCAAGGCGTGATAAAAGAGCCGGCAAGGTGCCGGCTCTGTTTTTGTCTTTACAGACCCATTTCCTGCCGTACTTCCTTGAAGCACTGTACGGCGAAGTCAATGTCTTCCTTTGTATGGGCAGCGGACAGCTGGGTCCTGATCCTGGCTTTGCCCTTGGGTACGACAGGATAGGAGAAGGCAACCACATAGACTCCCTTTTCCATCATCCGTCTGGCAAATTCGGCCGCTGTCTTTTCGTCATACAGCATGACCGGTACACACGGATGCACACCGTCGATGATGTCGAAATGGTTTTCCTTAAGCAGGTCTCTGTAATACACCGTGATCTCTTCGAGATGATCACGCAGGGCCGTGCTTTCTTCCAGCATGTTAAAGACCTCAATGCCTGCACCGACAATTGCCGGCGCCAGGGAGTTGGAGAACAGGTAAGGCCTGCTTCTCTGCCTTAACAGGTCGATGATCTCCTTCCGGCCTGAAGTATAGCCGCCGGAAGCCCCGCCCAGCGCTTTGCCCAGGGTTCCGGTGATGATGTCCACCCGGCCGATGACGCCGCAGTATTCCGGTGTTCCCCGGCCATGCTTTCCGACAAAGCCGACCGCGTGGGAATCATCCACCATGACCAATGCCTGATACTGATCTGCCAGATCACAGATGCCTTTGAGGTTGCAGATGATGCCGTCCATGGAGAAGACGCCGTCGGTCGCGATCAGCTTGATCCTTGCCCCGGCCGCATCAGCTT
>JAFWCP010000332.1 GCA_017536845.1 Solobacterium sp.
CAATATCAAACAGACGGAACGATGTTTCCGTTTCTTCTGCCTGGAATGCACGCATTCTTTCAATGTATGCCGCATATCTTTCATCATCTTCTCTGATCTCATAGGCACTGAGCTTTGCGTTGGCGGGAAGCTGTGCTTCCGGACCATATGCAACCTCAATGCTGTAGGTCTCACCGTCAGCCGTGATCACCTTTGTCTCCATCACGGTTTCAATGATGCCGACAACATTTGTGGTTTCTGTACCTTCATTCCTGCTGTTTTTACGGAGCATGTTCTCTGTCTGAAGGACTTCTTCCTTCTTCTCTTTCTCAAAGCTGACAATGCTTTCTTCTTTCTCGACATCCGCAATGTCGACAATTGTTTCATCAACATAATGCATCGCATAAACGGCGTTGTTTTCTTCTTTGCCTTCCGTATTCACTTCTACCTGCAGGATGCCTTCAGGATCTGCCTTGACATCCCCTTCATAGATTCCCACTTCATAGAAGCTTGCCTTGGATACCGTTTCAAAGGCTTCATTTGCCTGTTCCAGATAAGAACTGTATTCCGTTTCATCTGTCATCTCCCTGATTTCCAGACGTGTGTTTAAAGGAAGGTCGGTATTCTCACTGTAGGTGAAGGTGACCTTGACATTGCCTTCTTCTGCTTCCAGTTTCAGGATTCTTTCATACCATGCTTCAAAGAAGGTCAGATCTTCTCTGCCTGTGAATTCCAACGTATTCTTCTTTCTTGTGCTTCCTGTCCTTCCATCCAGCAGTACCTGTTCTTCTCCCTTGTATGCAACAGTGATGTGAATATCCTTTACAGGTACAATGGTCTCTTCTTCGCTGTTGACGAAGACAACTTCATACGCTCGGGAAGAAAGGATCTTCTTATCAGGCTCTTCATTCTCGTACACTTCATCCTTTTCGATGACTCTGACAGAAGCATCTTCCATGATGCCGGACATATGATATGCATCAGCTGTTACCGTGAAGTCTTCTCCTTCATATGTCAAAGGATAGGTTCCGTAATCCACCTCAGCTGCGGCAGTATCAAAGTAATACACGATTGCTTCATCATGGATGCTGTACCATTCATCCCTGACAAGCCCGTTCTGGCCGACTTCAATCACATAGGCAATCCCTTCACTGCATTCTGTGACCACTGCCATATGGTCAATGATCCCGTCTTTCTGATAATCAAAGAACAGCACATCACCCTTATGGATTTCACCGTCTTCCTTTGTATAGTCAGAGATAATGCTGCTGTTGATGCCGGCATAGTTCATGCAGAAGGCGATAAACCTGCTGTCAACAGAATCATTCTTGCCCCGGAAAGCCTGATCAACATCCACCAATGATGCAATATCTGATGCCAGGAAGCCATTCTGTGAAGATGCCACAGTGACAAGGTCTTCCGTCCAGTTTCCTGTCAGTGCAAGAGACTTGATGGTATTCAGCCATTCTTCTTTCTTCTCTTCCGTATAGACAACTCCCTTTACGGTTTCACTGTCAATGCTGCCGCTGCTGTTATAGGCGGTTAAGGCAAAGGTATATTCACCGCTGATTTCGGGATTCCACACAAAAGACACGGCATCCGCACTCAGATTGCCTGATTCATATTCTTCATCGTTGCTGTAGATACGGTAAAAGTATGCTTCCGCATTTTCTGCCTGGAAGTCAAAGGTAACAGACTGGCCGGGCTGTACGACAGCGGGAGAGATGTTCAGATAGGAAATCACAGCCGGATATTCTTCCTCAATCGATTCCGTGAGTTCTGTATATTCTACAGGGTCATGGATTTCCGGTTCCGGTGTGTTCAGATCAACCGGCTGCAGCACGATCGTTTCTTCGGCCGGATGGATGCTGTAGTTTTCAGTATGTGTTTCAGGCTTCGCTGCAGGTACAGAAACCGGCTGTTCCGTCGGTACTGTAACCGGCTTTTCAGTTGCCTGTACTTCAGCCTGTTCTGACTGTCCGATGGGTTCTTCAGAACTTTTGCTTTCATCAGTAACAGCTGTATCAGAATATGAAACATGCTGTTCAGAAATGGCATTATTCTTCTGGGTTTCTGCAGTTTCCTGATTCTTTTTCTGTTCTTCCTGTTCCTTGATGACTGTCGGAACTCTGTGTACCAGTTCAGTTTCAGGCATTTCGATGATTTCCTGTTCAGGCTTTGGTGCCATGGAAACAACGACTTCATCACTCTGGGTCTGGTTCACCGGTGAGAACAGTGAAAGCAGCGTTACAAAGTGTCCCGTATCCTTGGTTTCAAAACACGTCGCATTATGCGTATGGGCATGCTGACCGCAGATCAGGACATAATCAAAACAATCCAGATCATGTGTATGGCCGGGATCCGTATTCGTGCATGTCAGCTTCTTGTAATAGCAATCCGGTGTATGTGTGTGTTCAACATAGCCGCAGGAAGCCGAGATATTTGTTGCATCCGCTACCTGGGTCAGGCTGAGCGTCACCGACAGCATGATAAAAAAGGACATCATGATGATGATACTTTGCATTCTTTTCTTCTGTCTTCTGCGGACCTCATACTGTTTTGTCCGCTCTTTCAATATCTCATTTGTCATATCCGAACCTGTATAACCCGATCTTGAGACAGGTTTTATCCTTTCTATTCGTTCATTCGTATTTATGAACCTTACCTTTGATGAATCGTCCTCATCAGTCATCCAGAATTGATAGCTATTCATAAATATCATAACGGTATTATAACTATCAGTATTATTATACTGCAATCTACAGTCGAATGACTCTGTCGTTTTAATATATACACGGGAATTGCAAGATCGGTATCTAGTCAAAAAAAGGAAGGAAATGAGATCAGTATAGACACAAGGATCCAACCTCCGATAATCATACAGAGGCAAGCAATGAAATATCTTCCGGAAAAATGTGTGTATGTATAGCCGGAAAGGCGCACGAAAAGCATTTTCATTTATTGATTTTTTTGATATTCTTTAGCCAGCTGATATTTCTTCAGTAGAGGAGAAGAAGTATTTGAACACGGCTGCCA
>JAFWCP010000333.1 GCA_017536845.1 Solobacterium sp.
GGGATGCCGAAGAAGGAAGCTCAGCCATGCCGCTGCTGCCCAGGGCGAGCACAGTGCCGCCGTTGACGGTATAGCCGCTTACCGTATCAATGGCACAGTTGTCATTGCTCGCCGCGGCCAGGACATGCACGGTGCCGCCGTTGAAGGTGATGGTGCCGTTGGAATCCAGGCCATCGCCCGCAGCCGCGTCAACGTACAGGATGCCGCCGTTGACGATGAGGCTGAAGGCGTAACCGGCCAGGTCGCTGTTGGCGGCGTTGACGCCGTCCTCATCCGCATGCACTTCAATATTGCCGTTGTTGAAGGTGATGGATGCGCCTTCAATGCCTTCCGTGGACTTGCTTACAAGGACTTTCGGACCGCTTTCGGAAGTTCCGAAGGTCAGGTCATAATCGCTCTTGATGCCGTCATCTGCCGCACTTACGGTCACGTTTCCGGAAAGGATATCCAGCCTTGCTTCGGCATGGATGCCGTCATTGACCGCTGCCGTGACATTCAGCGTCAGGTTTTCAATGGTCAAAGATGCTTCCCCTTCTTCTTCGGTCGTGCTGCCGGATTTGATGCCGTTTTTGCCCAGGGCGCTGATGTTCAGCACGCCGGTGCCGGTCAGGGTGACGTCGGAGCCGTCCTTGCATTTGATCACCGCGTTTTCCGCTTCGCTGTTATCGGGATACAGTTCGTCGTTGTTGCATGCCGCATCGGCCAGGGTGCTGACCGTGCCGGCTTTGGCGACAATGGTCACTTCGGTGGACTTATTGCAGGAAAGCGGCGCCGTCGTGCTGCTGGACAGGGTCAGCCCGTCCAGAACCAGGGTCACACCCTCGGTACCTTTTTTAACGGTCACGCTGCCGTCGCTGCAGGATCCGGCAAGGACATAGGTGCCGCTGCCGGAGATCGTCAGGTCAGTGCCGTCAATCGTATAGCTGCCTGACCCTTCGGCTGTAATGCCGGTATCGGAAAAGACAAAGGATGTCGTCTCTTCGGCTCTGGCACATAAGGGGCTCAGTCCTGTAAGCATGGCCAGGACAGCTGTTGTGATGCTTCTTGTCAATCTCATATTGAGTACCTCCATGCCTGTAGTATTCCTGATTTCCATGAAGGTGAGGTGAAGGAAAGGAAAAGGTTTTTCGAAGAATAAAAAAGACAGGTGAACATTCACCTATCTTGCTTTCTTCCAGGTGCTGCCGGAGAACAGGATCAGGATCGGGAAGATCTCCAGTCTTCCTGCCAGCATATCCACGATCATGACCAGTTTGGACAGGTCGCTGTACATGGAGAAGTTGCAGGTCGGGCCGACCGTCGCCAGGCCGGGGCCGATGTTGTTGAAGGTGGCCAGCACGGCGGAAATGTTGGTTTCCACCGAGAAGCCGTCCAGTGAAATCACAAGAATCGAGAACAGGATGATCAGCACATAGGCCACAAGGTAGGCCATTGTGTTGTCGAGGATCCCTTCATCAATCGGGCGGCCGTTGACCTGTACGGTCTTGACCTCTGTCGGATGCAGGGATTTGTGGATGTTCCTTCTCAGATTCTTCCACAATAACATGAAACGAACCATCTTCATGCCGCCGCCGGTGGATCCGGCACAGGCGCCGCCGATCATCAGGAACAGCACGATTGCCTTCGAGAAGGCAGGCCAGAGGTCAAAGTCCGTCGTACCATAGCCGGTTGTCGACATCAGGGTGGCGACCGTGAAGCAGACATGGCGGATGGCTTCACCCATGGTCGCGTACAGGCTGTGCACGTTCCACACCAGCAGGACGGTTGCTGTGATGGCAATGCCCCAGAACAGGTGCAGTTCCTGATCCATCAGGGCTTCCTTCACCTTGCCTAACAGCAGCAGGTAGTAGATCGAAAAGTTCATCGAGAACAGGAACATGAATACGGTTGTCACGATCTGCACGTACGGGCTGAAGGAGGCACAGCTGTCGTTGTAGACGCCGAAGCCGCCGGTGCCGGCCGTGCCGAACGCGGTGCATAAGGCATCAAACAGAGACATCCTGCCCAGCAAAAGGAAAATCACGTTGAGCACGGTCAGGCCGACGTAGATCCAGTACAGGATGGCAGCTGTCTTCTTCATCCGCGGCACCATCTTGCCTACTGCCGGGCCGGGAGATTCGGCCCGCAGGATATGCAGCGTGAAGCCCTGGTTCTTGCCGCCCAGGGAGACAATCGCCATTAAGAAGACAAGGACGCCCATGCCGCCGATCCAGTGCGTAAACGAGCGCCAGAACAGCAGGCCTTTGGACATCGATTCCACCTCCGTCAGGATCGAGGAACCGGTTGTCGTAAAGCCGGAAACGGTCTCGAAGAAGGCATCAATATAGGACGGGATCTCGCCGGAAAAATAGAACGGCAGAGCTCCCAGCATGGACATGAAGATCCAGACAAGGCCGGTGACGACAAGGCCTTCCCGGGCCTGGAAACGGGTCACCTTGATGTGCCTGGTCAGCAGGTACAGCACGATGGCCGCTGCCGCGATGATCCCCAGCGTCTTCAGGAAGCCGATCAGGGCCGCATGCTCGCCAAGGCTCAGGGAGATCAGTGTCCCCGGCACCAGCAGGCCGGCTTCGATGAACAGGACCATCGCGATAATACGAAGAATCATCCGGTAATTCATGTCAGTCCTCGAAGATATCGTTCAGCGTCTGGA
>JAFWCP010000334.1 GCA_017536845.1 Solobacterium sp.
CCGCAACTTCCTCGGAAATCAGGCAGATGTTCGGCTGTGTTTCAAGTGCGCACTCGAGGGCGACATGGGAAGCGGAACGGCCCATGACCTTGACGAAGTGCCAGTACTTCTTGGCGGAGTTGGCATCTCTTTCGATGTTGCCGATGACTTCGCTGTATGTCTTTGTTGCGGTATCGAAACCGAACGAGCATTCGATGTCCTCGTTCTTGAGGTCGCCGTCGATGGTCTTCGGGCAGCCGATGACCTGGACGCCGGTTTCATGTGCTGCGAAGTATTCAGCAAGGACAGCTGCATTGGTGTTGGAGTCGTCGCCGCCGATGATGACGATGGCGGTGATGCCGTGCTTCTTGCATACTTCAGCCGCAATTGCGAACTGGTTTTCGGTTTCGAGCTTTGTTCTGCCGGAGCCGATGATGTCGAAGCCGCCGGTATTTCTGAACTGGTCGATGTATTCGTCGTCGAAGATCAGATAATCGTCATCGAGAAGTCCGCTCGGGCCGTTCTTGAAGCCGAACAGGACGTTGTCGGGATTGGTTGCCTTCAGAGCGTCATAGAGGCCGGTAACGACATTGTGTCCGCCAGGTGCCTGGCCGCCGGAAAGAATGACGCCGACAACCTGCTTCTTCGCAGCAGAGGTGTTCTGGCCCTTTTCAAATGTGATTTCCTTTTTACCATAGGTGTTGGGGAAGAGTGCCTTGATCTTTTCCTGATCGGCAACACTCTGGGTCTCACTGCCTTCCTTGACACTGATCTCGGAAATGCCGTGTCTCAGCATTCCGGGCAGCTTCGGAGTGTACTGAAGCCTTTCCTTCTGCAGGGGTGAAATATTCATATTAGTCTCCTTTTATTAAATATAAACAAATCTTAAAACATCCGGGCAATAAAGTAAATACCCTAAACGGCCAAAGATGACACTGTAATAAAAAGATTGCCGGATCGGAACGCCGGAATGCCGTTCGAATCGAGCATCCGATCACTTATTTCACTGTATTTCAATGGACCTTTAATTGTATAATGAAAGCGTTACAGAACGGTTTTATTCTGAAAGGACAATCACAGATGAGAAGAAGAATTGATGATAAATGGGAATTCCTCGAACAGTGGGATGACGCCTTCCTGACCGGCAGCGTGAGCGGCGTGCCGGTCCGGCTGCCGCATAATGTGCAGCAGCTGCCGCTTCATTATGCCGACCATGAAGCCTACCAGACCATCTGCGGCTACCGCCGTAAGCTCTATGTCTCCGCCCGGGAAAATGACCGGCGGCATTTTCTGGTTTTCGACGGCGCAGCCCACAATGCCGTAGTTTACTGCAACGGCGTTGAAGTCGGCGATCATCATAACGGCTACACCGGTTTCCGCATCGAAATCACCGATGCCCTCAGGCCGTACGAGTACAACGATATCGTCGTGAAACTGGATACGACCGAAAACGGGAGCGTGCCGCCTTTCGGAGGGGCGATTGACTATCTGACCTACGGCGGCATCTACCGTCATGTCTGGCATGAGATCCGTCCCCGCGAATACCTGCAGGACATCTACATCACGACCCCGACCCTCAAGACGGTGGATATCGCCCTGTCATATACAAAGGACAACCCGGAAAAGGAAGCCAAGATTTCCATCATTGACGACAACGAACGGACGGTTGCCTGCTTCTTAAGCGAAGCGGCTTCCGGCCATATCGTCATGACCGTTGCGGAGGCAAAGTCCTGGTCTCCGGAGGACCCCCATGTTTATACATGCCGGGTCGAGAGCGAAGATGATGTTCTTGAGACGACTTTCGGCTTCAAGCAGCTCGTCCTCGATGATACAAGGATGTATCTCAACGGCAAGCCGTATTTCATCCGCGGCCTCAACCGGCATCAGTGCTATCCATACCTTGGCTATGCCGCTTCCGACGCTCTGGAAGCCGAGGATGCCCGCATCCTGAAGGAAGAACTCGGCGTCAATGCCGTGCGCACTTCGCACTATCCCCAGTCGCATGCCTTCCTGGATGCCTGCGACCGGCTCGGCCTGCTGGTCTTCATGGAAATTCCCGGCTGGCAGCATCTGGGCGATGAGGACTGGAAAGACCAGGCGGTGATCAATACCTATGAGATGGTCACCCAGTACCGCAACCACGTTTCCATTTTCCTGTGGGGCGTCAGGATCAATGAATCGCTCGACGATGATGAATTCTACCGGCGGACGAACCTGCTGGCCCATCAGCTTGACCCGTCAAGGCCGACTTCCGGCGTCCGCTACCTGGAAAAGAGCCATCTGCTTGAAGATGTCTATGCATTCAACGATTTCTCACATAAAGGTGACAATGCCGGCGTCAGATCCCGTAAGGACGTCATGCCGGATGTTGAGAGGCCGCTGCTGATTACCGAAGCCAACGGCCACATGTTCCCGACCAAGGCGTTTGACCCCTGGTCCAGACGTCAGGAACACGCACTGCGGCATGCCCGGGTGCTCAATGATGCCATGCTGGATGAATACCACATGGGCTGCTTCCAGTGGTGCATGTTCGATTACCAGACGCATAAGGACTTCGGGTCGGGCGACAGGATCTGCTACCATGGCGTTCTGGATGCCTTCCGCAACCCGAAGCTGGCGGCCGCCCTGTACGCGTCGCAGAGCGATGCGAAGCCGGTGCTGGAAGTCGGTTCTTCCATGGACATCGGTGATTATCCCGGCGGCGTGATCGGGGAAATCTACGCCTTCACCAATGCCGATGAAGTCAGGCTGTACAAAAACGGAAACTATGTCCAGAGCTTCAGAGGTTCAGCCTATACGGCTCTGCCGCACGGGCCGGTGCTGATCGATGATACGATCGGCTGCCTGCTCGAGCAGCATGAAGACATGCATGGGGCGCAGGAAAAGCTCGTCAGGGAAGCGCTCCTGGCGGCGGGCAGGTACGGCCTGGCCGGGCTGCCGGTCAAATACAAGGCTGACCTTGCCTGGTGCATGACCCGCTACCGCATGCCGTATTCCAAGGGCGTCGAGCTTTACGGGAAGTACGTTGCTTCCTGGGGCGGCGATTCTGTTGCCTGGCGCTTTGACGCCATCAAAGACGGCGAAGTGGTTGCCAGCGTCACCAAGGCGCCTTCCGCAAAGCTGCATCTTGAGGCAAAGCCGAACACCCTGAAGATGAAGGACAGCGATACCTATGACATCAGCGCCGTGCGGATTGCCGTCAAGGATGAATTCGGCAACAGTGCTCCGTATGCCCAGCTGCCGGTAACGCTGCGCGTCAATGGCCCGGCTGTTCTGATCGGTCCGGAAACAATCGTCCTGGAAGGCGGCATGGGCGGTGCTTATCTGGCGACCGCCGGCCGTTCCGGCACGGCTGAGCTGTCACTGAGCTCACCGGGCCTTGAAACCGTGAAGCTCATATTTGAAATTGAAAAGGAAGGGGAGGAACAATGAAATTAGATGCCAGGCAGTCAGCCGCGTACGGCATTGGGGCCGTCGGCAAGGACATGGTGTACGCCCTGAGCGCAAGCTATGTCATGTATTACTATCAGGACCTGCTCGGGCTGGCGCCGACATTTGTCGGCTTCATCCTGATGATCGCGCGGGTCTTCGATGCGCTGAATGACCCGTTCATGGGCATTCTCGTGCAGAAAACCAATACGAAATGGGGACGTTTCAGGCCCTGGCTGTTCAGCGGCACCGTGCTCAATGCCTTTGTGCTGATCGCGCTGTTTTCCGCCGGCAGTTTTTCCGGCAAGGCCCTGATGGCCTTCTTCGCCGTGATCTATATCCTCTGGGGCGTGACCTATACGATGATGGACATTCCCTTCTGGTCGATGATTCCGGCGGTGACGGACAATGCCGGCGACCGTGAAAAGATGTCGGTTGTCGGCCGTACGTGTGCCGGTGTGGGCAACGCCATCATCACCGTCTTTACGATCATGACTGTCAAGATCCTGGGCGGCGGCAGCGAAGCAGCCGGTTTCCAGAAACTGGCGATCATCGTCGCCGTGCTGTTTGTCATCGCGGAAGTGCTGTGCTGTATCTTCATCAAGGAAACAAGAAGGGAAACGAAGATGGAAACGGCCGGCATCGGCGACATGTTCAGGGCATTGTTCGAAAACGACCAGGCGATGGTTACCGTTGTCACGATCATCCTGATCAACTGTGCCCTGTACATCACCTCGAACCTGATCATCTACTTCTTCAAATATGATCTTGGCGGTGAGGGCTGGCAGGGGACATATACGCTGTTTACTTCGGTCGGGGGCGCTTCGCAGATTCTTGGCATGATGCTTGTCTATCCGCTTTTACGAAAGAAGTTCGGCAATACGGATATCTTCCGCATCTGCCTGGGTTCTGCCATCTGCGGCTATGCCATCCTGCTGGCCGAATGCCTGACCGGCCTGTCCGGCACCCTGGCGGCTCTGCTTGTTCCGGGGGTTGTGATCTTCATGTCCAACGGCATCCTGACAGTCCTTACAACCGTGTTCCTTTCGGCCTCGGTTGACTATGGCGAATACAAGAGCGGCCATCGTGAAGAGAGCGTGATCTTCTCCATGCAGACATTCGTCGTCAAGGCGGCCTCGGGCGTCGCCGTCTTCCTGACCGGCGTCGGCCTGGACATGATCGGCCTGGTCGGCAATACGGATTCGGAAGCCGTCATCGCGACACAGTCGGCTTCGACCCTGTCGGCCTGCGCATGCTGATGACGCTGATCCCGATTGCCGGTCTTGCCTGCGCCCTGTTCGTCTTTATCCGCAGGTTTATCCTGACGGATGAAAAAGCAAATGAAATCGCTGAAAAGCTCAAGGAGAGAAAAGCATGAAACTGGCCTGGACCGCGGCCACCGATCAGACCGAAAAGTTCGGGGTAGCGGAATACGGTAACGGCGTCACCCACATCCGGGAAAACCTTGAAAACGGTGTGATCAGGCATATCACCGGCAAGATTTCCTTCCAGGTGAAGGATGACGAAAAGATCTTCATGAATGGCTACCAGACATGGACCCATTCCCCCGAGTACACAAAGGACAGCCGGATGCGGGGCCTCAACGGCATTCCTTACCCGATCATCAAAAAGTATGGCCTGGACGGCTATGGTGATTACCACATCATGCCGTATCCCTACCGCAGGGGTATCCTGCACGGCTTCTCTTACTGCTACTTCCGCAAGGGCGGCTTCTACAGGCTGTTTGCTTCCCTGGATGAGTCGGCCGGCTATACGATCTTTACCTACGACCATAAGAAGGCAAGGCTGGTCATCGACCGTGATGCCGCCGGTATCCGCTGCAGCGGCGAGTATCCGCTGTTTGACCTGTTCTATGCCGAAGGCAGCGAAAACGATGTCTTTGACGCCTGGTTTGCCGCCATGGGCATCAGACCCCGCACCACGCAGAAGCTGGCCGGCTATTCTTCCTGGTACAACCGCTTCCAGGATATCTCGGCCGTTTCCATCATGCAGGACCTTGAGGGCTGCAAGACGATCCTGGCACCGGGCGACCTGTTCCAGATTGATGACGGCTGGGAACCGTACATCGGCGACTGGCTGGAGGCCGACGGGGGCAAGTTCCCGGCCGGCATGAAGACGGCGGCCGATGTCATCCACGAAGCCGGTTTTCTGGCCGGACTCTGGCTGGCACCGTTTGCGGCCGAGACGGATTCCCGGCTCTTTAAGGAACATCCTGACTGGCTGGTCCAGTACAACGGCAGGCCATGGAAGGCCGGCGGCAACTGGAGCGGCTTCTACGCGCTGGATATCGACAAGTCGGAAGTGGAAGCCTATATCCGCGAAGTCTTCCGCAAGGTGTTTGATGAGTGGGGCTATGACCTGGTCAAGCTCGACTTCCTCTATGCGGCGGCCGCGTTCGGCACGGAAAAGGAAACCAGGGGCGGCCGCATGATCCGGGCGATGAAGCTTTTGCGGGAAGTCTGCGGCGATCATCTGATCCTTGGCTGCGGTGTGCCGCTGATGCCGGCTTTCGGCCTGGTCGATTACTGCCGGATCAGCTGCGATGTCTCGCTGGACTGGGACGATAAGCCGTATATGCGCATCCTGCACAGGGAGCGTGTTTCCACCAGCCGGGCGATCGACAATATCTTCTGCCGCCGCCAGCTCAACGGCCGGGCCTTCATGAATGATCCGGATGTCTTCTTCCTGCGCGAGGAGAACATCGACCTGGCTGATTCAATCAAGCATGACCTGGCCCAGCTGGACGCCTTGCTGGGAGGGCTGTGGATGACGTCCGATGATCCCGGCAGCTATTCGTTTGAAACAAGGAAGCTGTATCAGGCCTATCGTCATTACCTGACAGCCGGAAATGTTGAGGTTTCCAGCCGTGACGGCATCCGCGTTGCCTTCATCCTGGACGACTATAAACGGAAGTCCAGATTCTTCACAGGACTGAAATAGGAAAGAAAGACCCGCCGGGTCTTTCTTTTGTAAACGTTTACATTCAAATGACTGTAATGTTTTCAGAAAAGCCTCTCGTTTCTTCTTTCACAAAGTTGAAAGTGTGATATAATGCACACACTTCTGCGAACGAAGAAGTTATTAGGAGGATAAGGAATGAGCAGAGTTTTTAATTTCAGTGCCGGTCCCGCGGTATTGCCTGAAGAAGTCTTGAAAACTGCAGCGGCACAGATGCTGGAATATGGGGATTCCGGCATGTCCGTTATGGAGATGAGCCATCGCTCGAAGGTATTTGAGGAAATTCTGAATGAAGCGGAAGCCGACCTGCGTGAGCTGATGGGTATTCCGGACAATTATAAGGTACTGTTCCTGCAGGGCGGCGGCCATACCCAGTTTGCGATGGTGCCGATGAACCTGATGAAGAACAAGGTGGCCGACTATATTCTGACCGGCCAGTGGGCCAAGAAGGCGGCTGCGGAAGCAAAGCTGTACGGCCAGGTCAATATCGTCGCTTCCAGTGCCGATGAGACATTCACCTACATTCCCGACTGCAGCGACCTGCCGATTTCGCCGGATGCGGACTATGTCTATATCTGCCAGAACAACACCATTTACGGCACGAAGTTCAACACGCTGCCGAACACGAAGGGCAAGGATCTTGTCTCCGATATTTCTTCCATGTTCCTGTCCGAACCGATGGATGTCTCGAAATACGGCATCCTCTGGGGCGGTGTCCAGAAGAACGTCGGTCCCGCCGGTGTGACAATCGTCATCATCCGCGAAGACCTGATCAGAGAAGATGTGCTTCCCTTCACGCCGACCATGCTGAGATACAAGACGCATGCTGATGCGAAGTCGCTTTACAACACCCCGCCGTGCTACAACATTTATGTCTGCGGCCTGGTCTTCAAGTGGCTCAAGGGCATGGGCGGTCTGGAAGTCATGAAGAAGCGCAACGAAGAAAAGGCACAGCTCCTGTATGATTTCCTCGACCAGTCCAAACTGTTCAAGGGCACCGTCAGAAAGGCTGACCGTTCCCTGATGAACGTTCCGTTTGTCACCGGCGACAAGGAACTCGATGCGAAGTTCATCGCTGAAGCAGCAGCAAACGGCCTGGTCAACCTGAAGGGCCACAGAACAGTCGGCGGCATGCGTGCTTCCATCTACAACGCCATGCCGTATGCGGGCGTCGAAAAGCTCGTCCAGTTCATGGATACATTTGAAAAGGAGAACGGCTGATGAAAGCACGTAATATCTACTGTCTGAACAACATCGCCAAGGTCGGCACTGACCAGTTCCGCGAAGGCTACACGCTGGTCGATGCCATCGACGAGGCAGCCGGTGTCCTGGTCCGCTCGGCCGACATGAAGGATATGGCTTTCCCGGATGGCCTGCGGGCAATTGCCCGTGCCGGTGCCGGCGTCAACAACATTCCTCTGGAACGCTGCGCGAAAGAGGGTATCGTCGTATTCAACACACCCGGTGCCAATGCCAATTCCGTCCAGGAACTCGTTGTTGCCGGCCTCCTGATGGGCGCCCGTGACATCGTCGGCGGTGCCGAGTGGGTCAAGGCCCATAAGGATTCCGCAACGATCGGAAAAGATGCGGAAAAGGCCAAGAAGGCGTTTGCCGGCCATGAAATCTCCGGCAAGACCCTGGGCATCATCGGCCTGGGCGCGATCGGCGTCCTGGTTGCCAATACCGCGGTTTCCCTGGGCATGACGGTCTACGGCTATGATCCGTATCTGTCGGTCAAGTCGGCCTGGCATCTGAGCCCGGCGGTCATCCCGACCAAGGATATCAACGATATCTATGCCGTTTCGGATTACATCACCATCCACGTTCCGGCCATGGATTCCACGAAGAAGATGATCAACGCCGATGCCATCGCGAAGATGAAGGACGGCGTCGTCTTCCTGAACTTCGCCCGCGACGTCCTCGTTGACGAAGAGGCGATGAAGGAAGCGCTGGAAAGCGGCAAGGTATCCCGTTATATCACCGACTTTGCCAACCCGTTAAGCGCGAATATGGACCGTGCCATCGTGCTGCCGCACCTTGGCGCATCCACCGAAGAGGCGGAAGACAACTGTGCGATGATGGCAGTCAGCTAGATGCAGGACTATCTCGACAACGGCAACATCACCAACTCGGTCAACTACCCGGCTGTCAACGCCGGTGTCTGCCGCACCGAGGCCAGAGTTGCCATACTGCA
>JAFWCP010000335.1 GCA_017536845.1 Solobacterium sp.
GGCGACAGAAACGATCCGTCCTTCATCCTGATATCACAGTACCGTATTTTCCTGTCCGGCGTCCGGCCAGAATCTATGCGGATGCTTTTTACCATGTTGATCTGGATCCTTTCCGGATTCAGCATCCCGAGCCCCCGATTCTCCTGTTCGCCAAGATACATCAGTTCATCACCGGGTGATGTTTTCAGCAGGGTTTCCCTTCCGGAAAAGTCCCACAGCACATAGCCGTTGGGGGTTCTTTCCATGGAACTCAGATCATGCAGTGTCTGAAACCTGATTGCCCCCACCGGCTTATACACGAGCGAATTGTCGATGGCAGTGAATTCCCTGCCCAGACCGTCTGTGATGACTGCCGTCCCTTTCGGCACATAATCGCCAAAGGGATGTTTCCCAGCCGCCGGGACGGCAGACGCATTGGTCTGGACAGCTTCTGCCGCAGGCGGAGAGGATGGGACAGAAGGTGCAGCCCGCAGGAAAGCTTCTGCCGCAGGCGGTATGGTTTCCTCGCGCCTGAGCCCGAACCGCATGAACGCCTCTGTGTATTTGAACTCGTACTCCTCATCCGTCATGTTGTATTTGAGGATTGCCTGCTTCCGGGAGATCCGCAGCCGCAGGCCGGGCGGAAGCTTCGTGTCCTCAAGATAAATCGCAAGCACCGGCTTTCCTTCATCCAGCGCAAAGCTGATCTCATTCAGGACGGCTTCCCGCGGGGCTGAGACCGGCGTCAGCATCACAACAAATACAGAACAGTTCGACAAAGCTGCCGCAATCTCGTCCGACCATTCATTGCCCGGGGCAATCCCCTCGTCATACCAGACATGGAAGCCCGCTTCATTGAATCTTCTGATCTCTCTGAAGACCCTGTCTTTGTCATCGTGGGCATAGCTGATAAAGACATAAGGCCCTTTTCCGCGGTAAGACGGATACGGCAGCCGCCCCACCCCCGGCACCAGCCTTGTCTGCATTTCTTTCTGATCTTCCATTCGATACCTCCTTCATGTTTCTCAGTTTTAATTTCGCGGAACCCGGTAATGCATTCATTGAAACATCAGGCATTGTCCTTTGGATCTGACTGCCCGTCTGCCGTCAGGGTCTCATAAACCCGATAGGGCGGCAGGTCTTCCGGCTTCACCATCTCAAACTCTTCCCGTGTCATGGGCGGCAGCGCGATCAGGCGCACATGACCATCCAGTGCCGTTGCATCGGCAAACAGTTTTCCGGTCTGAAAAATGCGGAATTCTCTGAGAATCCTGTATTTTCCGGTTTCCTCCTCCTGATACCCCACCAGCGCAATCCGGGGATACGCATGGGTTAACGGAAGCGGCCGGCGCATGATGACCTTTGCCGCCCGGATCGCGGCTTTGACCTGCTCAACGGTCGCGTCATCATTGGCATATTCAATATCCGAAAGGCTGTTTTCCATATCCGTTTTTCCTAATCCAGCGCATAAATCCTCAGCCCGTCAAACTTCCGGATCAGTTTCAGCATGCTGTTGAAGGGCTCATAGTCCTTAGCCTTTTCTTCCGGCGGCAGCGCCATGTAGTGGGCAAGGATCTCTGCTTCTTTCGGCTCCCCGTCCATTGCCAGCTTATGCATGCGCAGCTGCTCGCGCAATGCCTTGCGGGCGGTCTTTTCATCCCCGTACCGGTCAAGCATTTCCTCGGGAAGCGGTGCCGTTTCATACAGGCTGCCGCTGATCCAGCCCATGTCAATATGTTCTCTGATCCAGCGTTCATGTTCCATCGGCGCGACCGTTTCTGTCTGCTGCCTGCTGAAGGAAGTAACCATGTCATAATCGACCTGCCGGTCGGTGTAGAAGCATTTCAGCGCGTCAAGGAAGCGGGCGAAGCTTTTCGCCTGGTTGATGTTGGAAAGCTGGTATTCCAGTGAAAGCTCTTCAAATTCCTTTTCCAGCATTTCGGTTTCCACATCCTCTTCTTTGCCCTGATAAGAATAGCGGGCATTCAGTGCTACGGCAAAATCATACAGGTGCAGGAAATTGCTGGCGGAAAGATAGATGTGCTTGTTCCTGCGGTCAACGGTGCGGGTATCGGGAACAACGGTAAGGGGAAGCTTTGTCAGCTCGACAATCTTTTCGATGTCCGAGGCAAAGCGCTGCTCCTTTTCGGCCATGTCGCTGTATGCCTTCAGACGGGGCGCCTTGCCCTCTTCGCCATCATCTTCCCATTTTCGATAGCGCACCTTGAAGGCATCGATTTTCTCCTGCTCGTCCTTGTCGTAATAATAGACGGCGTGGATTGCGTTATTGCTGAAATCAAAATCCGCCGCCATCGGATGCAGCTCGGTGCGGGAATTGCGGCCGTATGCCGTACGATCCCAGCACTGCAGTTCATCACACAGCATGAGCAGGAATGCCAGCGGATGTTCCTCCATCTGCAGCGGCCGTTTCTGGTTTTTGCCCTTAAAGAAGGAAACGGCAAATTTGAAAAGGGAGTTGTGAAGCAGGATCGCCGTCAGTGCGTCCACGTGTTTTTCGTTGATGCTTTCAATCCCGATGGAGTTTTCCATTTCACGGTAGAGCCGCGTCGCGCTGAAATACGCATGATCCATGAAGTAGCTGAAACTGTCCGGGGCAATGGGCTTAGCGTGGATCCTGCCCAGCATGTATTCTTCCGTAAAGTCATATGCCTGGCCAAGCCTCTGCGTGACGGCAAAGGCGAAAAGCTCCTCGGTGGACGCAAAGCTGCGGCCGTAAAGCTTTAAGAACTGCCCCCTTGCCGCATCATCGAGTCCTGTGATTGCATCCACGTCCCGATAGGCAAGATACAGGCTCCCCTTGCCGCGCTTTTTCCCCGTCACTTCATAATAGGAAAGAACCTGTTCAAACGGAAGTTCAAAGGGATAGCCGATATCGTGGAAAAGCGATGTCAGCCCCCAGTATTCCAGGAAACAGCAGGCTGCCGCATGGTCGGCATCTGTATCTGCCTCATCTGGATTGAAGCCATAGAAGCGTTTGAAGGCCGCCCGATATGCATCATTGGCTTCATAGATGGCCAGCCCCAAGGCAAAGACATAGACCGAATGGGAGTAGTGGTCGCGGTGCTTCATGAGCAGGGAGCTGCCGTTGGCTTCAAATTCGGAAAGCAGCTCCACCATCTTTTTCGACTTGCCGTAATGGCCGAAGAACATTTCCAGATAGCAGTAATAAACGGTATAGGCATCCTCCGCCGCGCCGGAATCGATGAGCTTCTCAAGCTCCCGTTCCAGACAGAGACGGTTGATGTCCATCTGCATGTTGTATGGGATCTGTCCTTTCTTCAGGCTGGTACCCAGGCGGTCATTTTCTTCCGCGTGAAACCCAAGCCCTTCGCATCTTGCGTGAAGAAAGCGCAGGGCCATTGCCTTTAAGCCACGGTCATACGAGTCGTAGTGCCGGGCCGGCTGGATCGGGCCGACGCCCTTTCCGAAAACCTGCTCATTCATTTTTTTCATCTTCTGCAAAGCTGTATATGCCATATCGTAATTCCTTTCTCCATATAGCAGGTTGAAATGATGAAATCAGTCTGCCAGTGTGCCGCGCAAAGAGAGATAGTACTCCTCACAGGCACAGCCCTCAAAGGCGTCCGCTGCCCAGTTCGCCACGCGGGTGAGGTTCCCTTCAATCACAAGGTTTTTCAGATTTGAACAGGAGCCGAACGCCCATGCCCTGACCTCCTGTACCGAAGATGGGATCGTCACCTCTGACAGATCCGGGTTTTCGGCGAGCATGCCGGGCTTGATGACTTCCAGCCCCGGTTCAAAGCAGACACGATGTACGCCGCAGCTGTAATACGCACATTCGTCATCCCCTTTACAGATCATGACGGCAAACGAATCCGGCCACTCTTCCAGATCCTTAACACGTGAGGCTTCCGCTTGATTGGCGGGGATCCAGCAGTTTTCATGGCGGACAAGCACGATGTCGCCATCGCAGAGATACGCAAATCCTTTCATTTCACTGTTGCTGGCAAACAGCACAAGAATGCCGTCCTTGCGCATCAGGGCATCCCGGACAGACAAGCCTTCAATCCTCTCCGTCAGGCTTTCGCCGTCATCCGGCAGAAAGCGTCTGTAATTCCTGTCCTCATGCCAGACACCGACCTTACCGTCATGGAGCCAGACGATGGTCCTGCCGCTTGGGGATGCCACAGCCGCCAACGGCCAGCGGTCTTTCTTTCGTACATCCCAGCGGCCGTCAATCACCGTATTGACCATCATCTCTGCGTTCCTGCTGAGGATCATCATGATCGAAGTTTCCGGCCATGCTTCAGACTTCGGCCAGATGCAGGCACCGAAATGCCTGCCGTCCGGCAGGTCGCCATACCGACGATAAACCGCACCGTGCCGGCTGTCTTCATGCAGGGAGACGCTATAACAAAAGTCACA
>JAFWCP010000336.1 GCA_017536845.1 Solobacterium sp.
AACACTTTATTTTATATCATTTTAATAAGTATTCTATATTAATAGGATACCTTAAGTACATTTTAAAACAGCCTCACGAATGAGGCTGTTTGTGATTATCGGGGTTATCTCCCGGGAACGTCAGTACATTGAACTAATACTTCATATGCAGTGTTTTCGGAATGCAATACAGCCGGACCGTCAGGTCCGGCTGTGCTGAATATATGCGGGATGAATTATTTGCCCTGGGCCAGCAGATCCTGGACAACAGGGTCTTTCGGATAGACGCCGGCTGCCTTGAGCTCGGCGATCTTGTCCGCAAACTGCGGCAGGTACTTTTCGTGGGCGACCAGAAGTTCATTCAGAACGGTCTGGGCAACCGCGCCGTGTTCGACCTGGGGATTCATCTCAAATGCCGCCAGAGCCAGGCCGTAATTGCCGGTGATGGCCGCTTCAATGGTGCATTCTTCCATCGCCTTCATGATCTGCACCCAGCCTCTTTCACTCGGGTGGAAGGAGCCCCATGTCAAAGGCATCGGGCCCTTGCCGGTGATGATGCAGGAAACTTCGACGATGCAGTCATACGGCAGGTCGGAGATCGCCCCGTTGTTCTGGGTGGAAACGACCATGTGGGTCCTCTTGTCACCGTAAATGGAAGCGATGCATTCACAGGCCGCGTCGGAATAGTGGGCGCCGCCGCGTTTGGACAGCTGCTCCGGCTTGTAGTTCAGGTTGGGATCCTTGTAGAGCTCGAACAGTTCGGCTTCGGTCTGCTTGACCTGCTGGGCCCTTGTGCCGATGGTGTTGAATTCTTCCAGTGTGTGCTTCAGCATTTCATCGTGCATGTAGTAATAACGATGGTAGCCGCAGGGGATCAGCTGGATCTGCTTAAGGTGGTCCTTGAGGAACTTGCACTGGAAGATGTTGGCCGGGGTGCCGTCATCGACGGTAGGATCATACATGTTGTCAATCAGCTTATCGGTCAGGTCATTGCCGTGCTGGTCGGTGACTTTATGGTAATGGAAGTGGTTGAGACCGGCGAACTGGTGGATGCATTCTCTTTCCGTCAGGCCAAACTGAGGAGGTTCCTTCAGAAGAGCGCCTACCGGCACATTGCAAAGGCCGACGGTCTTCTTCCAGCCGCCCCACTTGATGGCAGCTTCTGTAACCATGCCGGAGGGGTTGGTGAAGTTGATCAGCCAGGCATTCGGGCACAGCTCCTTCATGTCTTCGATGATGCCCAGGATGACCGGGATGGTACGGAAGGCCTTGAACATGCCGCCGGCACCGTTGGTTTCCTGACCCAGCATGCCGTAGGACAGAGGAATTCTTTCATCCTTGATTCTTGCATCAAGCAGGCCGACACGGAACTGGGTTGTGACAAAGTCCGCATCAGGAAGTGCTTCTCTTCTGTCCAGGGTCAGATGGACCTGGACATCATACGGTGTGGCATCCCACATTCTCTGGGCCATGGCACCGACGATTTCCAGCTTTTCCTTGCCGGCTTCAACGTCACAGAGCCAGATTTCCCGGATGGGAAGTTCTTCATAGCGTTTAATAAAGCCTTCCATCAGCTCCGGCGTGTACGAACTGCCACCGCCGATGGTAACGATTTTGACGGGTTTCTTTTCCATTGTAATAAACTCCTTTATCTGTTAAGCAGATTATAACGGAAACCATGATTGTGCGCAAACAGCACTTTCATTGAAACGTTTCCGAAAAAGAAACACCGGCTTTTACCGGTGTTCAGGACAATCAGTATTCTTCGATCTTTGTGATCTTGCCGAGCTTTTCCAGGGAAGCGGCAATGTCATGGACCAGCTGTACCTTCAGATCCAGCGACACTTCACCGGCCTTGTTGCCGGCATAGGCTTCGTTTTCCGATAATCCCAGCAGGAAGGTAATGGCACTGCTTCCGATCAAGCTCTGCGCTAAAAGGGTAGCGCCGTCTTCCTTGTGGGTGGTCATCAGGTTCTCCAGGAAATTGATATCATTCTCCGCATGGTCGATCAGCCAGGCGGTTTTCTGCAGGGTCAGCACACCTTCGGTGACCAGGTCGATGCCGGCGATATGCGAGGTCGGCGGCACATCTTCGGTCATGGTTGTATGGCCTTCGGTCTGCACCGGCCGCTGCAGGATGCGGGATACGATGTTTGCGGTTGTACCGCCGCAGCAGATCTTCTTGTCGGTGGCTGAAAGCAGGCGGTCGACAACCTTGCGGTCATTTTCTCTGTCCTTGGGCGGGCCGGCCATGACAACCGTTTCCTTTGCCGGGATGATACGCACACAGGCGACCGTGGAATCATCGGAAGGCCTGTCATCGTAGAGGCTGTTGACAACTGCCAGCAGGATGCGGACGATTTCTCCGGCCGGATCGTCAGGCGTTGTACTGGCGCACAGGAAGTCTTCTACGGCTTTCTGGTCCCAGTCCAGGTTCAGCTGCATTTCCGTACCGGCGTAGAGGATACCGTCGGAGAAGGTGACAATGTAATCGCCGGGATTCAGCCGGAATTCACTGACATGCACGAGTCTTTCCCCGGCCATTTCCACCACGGCTTCTTCGGGCCTGATGATCTTGCCTTCGGAGATGATGACTGCCGGCGGGGCGTCAAACTGGATGAGGTAGGTATCGCCGTCATAGAACACCTGGATGATGGTGAAAGTGCTGTAGGCCTTGCCTCTTTCCGAGCAGACCGGCAGCGTAGCGGTGATGGTGTCCACACAGTCTTTCAAGGTCATGCCGGCAAAGACCATTTCCGAGATGATCGTCGAGGTCAGGGTCGACAGGATATTGGCCTTGATGCCGGAGCCTAAGCCGTCGGCCAGAACCAGGACGAAGCAGTTGTCATTGCGCCGGATCATGACTCTGTCGCCGCAGAGCTCTTCGCCATAGTGGTTCAGCGATTTCCATGCCGCGTCTACATGAATCCGTTTCTCACGCATGGTTGCCTCCTGACATGGTGCTTTGCAGCTTCAGCAGGGCAATCTTGGACTGGGCGGTGGTTTCGCCAAGCAGGCTGGCGATTTCCTGGGCCGCACGCATCTGGCTGTCGATGACCCGCTGGGTGACTTCCATCGTGTGCCGGTTGAGTTCGTCCAGCTTCTTTCTGCTCTTGACTTCTTCGGTTCTGTCCATCAGGATCATGACAATCAGGTCCTGGTCGGGAATCTTGACGATGGCATGCTGGAAGAGCTTGTCGTAGTTGTCATACCAGGCGGTGACATATTCCGTCTTGCGGCCTAAATGGGTCAGCACTTCTTCCAGGCCGGGATCCGGCAGGATGCCCTGGATCGGCAGGCCGGTCGGGTTGACCATGTCAAAGCCGAATTCTGAACGGGCATGGGGGTTCATTTCCCTGACCAGCAGGTCCATATCCAGGACGATGATGCTGTTGGGGGAATTGGAGATGATGACGTTGGACAGGGACTGGGCTTTTTCCATCGCTTCCGGCAGACAGATCTTCGGATCCGCCTTGCCATCGAGGACGGCGATTGCCTTAAGCCGGCAGGTATCATAGCCGCAGGCACCGCAGTTATGGATCTTCATGGCGCTCTTTTTTCCCATGGCAGCCAGCGTCTGCCTGATTTCTTCTTCGGTATGGACAGGACGGGGGAGGTTTTCCGCCTTCCAGTCGGCGTGTATGTCGACCGGGCATTCACCGCCGGTGATCTTGTCGTCGAGGTTGATGTTGCGCCGGATTCTGGCCTGGCCGACCCACTCATTGTGAGTGAAGTGGGAAAGCAGCGGCCCGCCCATGCAGGCGCCGCGGCAGGCGTTGACTTCCAGGAAGGCACGCTTCAGCTCACCGGAGCGGATGGACTCCAGGGCGGAGCGGATGCGGGTGATGCCGTCAATGGCGTAGTAGGTATAGTTGTCGCTCGGGCTCAGGGTGTCGATGACGCCGCCGGCGGTCGGATAAATACGGGCGATGGAGCCTTCAAATTCTTCCCATCTTTCTTCTTCTGTGCTCTTGAGGTCGGCCTTGATGTGGCCGATCAGCTCTTCGATGCCGATGCAGGCATCCACGGCCCCGGCAAACCTTGCCTCTTCGACTTCCTTGAACTTGGCGATGCAGGGGGAAAGGAAGACGACCTTTGCATCGGGATGTTCTTTCTTCAGCATCCGGCCTCTGGCAATCAGGGGTGAGACAACCGGTGCCATGTACGGCACCAGGTCAGGATACTCTTTCTCAATCAGGGCGTCGATGGCCGGGCAGCAGGTGGAGATGATGTTTTCCATTGTCCCCTCATTGATCAGGTTCATAAAGGCACGGGATACTTCCCTTGCCCCGACCGCTGTTTCGTCAATGGCATAGAAGCCGCGGTCAAGCAGGATGGATTTCAGCGCGTTCAGATTCGGCCAGACCGAGGCAAAGCTAGGGGCAACGGTGAGAATGACCTTCTGCTTCTGGTCAATCCAGCGCAGGATTTCCTTCAGACGGGATGAAATGGATTTGGCGTCCTGGGGGCAGACAACGTAGCAGCGGCCGCAGAGCACGCATTCATTGGTATCAATGACGGGCTTGTTATGAATGTAGCTTAAGGCATTTGTCGGGCATTCCCGGACGCATTTCATGCAATTGTGGCACTGCGCAGCCACCAGGCGGATATACTCCTTACTCATATTTTTTCCTCTTTCCTTTTCGATGAGTTGGTTGATACGAAGAACCCCATGCACAACAGCAGGCAGACGGGGAAGATCACGGCACACAGCAGGCCGATGTTCAGAGAATCATGGAAGAAACCGGCCATCTGGCCGACCACGGTCGGGCCAAGCGAACAGCCGATGTCACCGGCCAGAGCAAGCAGGGCAAACATCGCCGTTCCTCCGGCCATGGCCTCGGAAGCGATGGAAAAGATGCCGGGCCAGAAGATGCCGACCGAAAACCCGCATACGGCACATCCCAGCAAGGCCAGCGGCGCACTGGGGGAAAGTGAAGCCAGCAGGTAGGCGGCGATGCATAAGACGGCGGAATACCGGATCATTTTCGAAAGGTTTTCCGCCTTCCCGTATCTGCTGTAGAGCAGCCGGCTGGAACCCATGAGCAGGGCAAACATGCACAGTCCGGCCAGGTCCCCGATTTCCTTGGATACATGCAGGCCGGCTTCAGCAAAGGCGGATGCCCACTGGCTCATGGCCAGCTCACTGGCCCCGGCCATGACCATCAGGACGGCCAGAAGCAGGAACAGCTTATTCTTTAATAACGCGCCGATGTTGAAGTGCTCATGGTCGCTGACCAGGGTATTGATCGGCACCCTGGTGAAGACAATGCCGTTGACAATGGGCAGAAGGCTCCAGAACAAGGGCAGTATGAACCAGTTGTGTTTGCCGAAGACATGCATCATCAAAGTGGAAATGATGATCACCCCGGCCGAGCCCCAGCAGTAGAAGGAATGCAGAAGGCTCATGGCCCTGGCCTTGTCTTCACTGGGACAGGCTTCGACAATCGGCGAGATGATGACTTCGATCAGGCCGCCGCCGATGGAATAGAGAATGCAGGCAACCAGCAGGCCGGCAAAAGGCGGCATGATCTGCGGCAGGATGGCTAAGGCAATCAGTCCGGCAGCCGCAAAGACATGGGCAGCAACCGCACTGAACCGGTAGCCGATCTGATCAACAATGCCGGCAGAGACAAGGTCCACCGACAGCTGGGTCAGGAAATTGAAGGTTGTCAGGAAGGCAATCTCTGACAGCGGGATGGCAAACGTGCTCATGAAAAGCACGAACAGAAGCGGGGCAAGATTATTGACGACAGCCTGGGTAATATACCCGGCGTAGCAGGCGTAAATGGTCTTTTTATACATGTCAAAAGTATAGCACAGATGATATGTCTATGAACTTGTGATTCCATGATAAAGAAAGGACGCAAAAATTAAGAGAATTCTAAAAATCGCAGGGGAGAGAATCACTTCTGCGGTCTGTATAATAATGATGCAGGAGGTAGTTATGAATGAAAAAAATCGTATTTGCGATGCTTGCGGCGCTGTCTGTGACGGGGACCGGCTGTTCCCTTGAAACCGTAGATACAAGCCATGTTGTATGGGTAAAAGAACCGTCCATGATATTCGACAGGATGCAGCGGGCAGAAGGCCTTGAAACCGTACCTGTATATGACGGAAACCAGGCGATCTGCTATGTCTTTGCCGACCAGACTTCCGCACCGGAAAGCTGGACAGATGGGTATAAAAGCGGGGCTGTCTTTGTTGAACGTTATGGAAAACAGGGGGTCATGAACTTCCAGGGTGAAACCCTGTACCCTGTTTCCGTCAATGTGTTTGACATTGCGAATACAGGTATCCTCTATACCACGTATGAAAAGGGGATGGGGTTCTGTGCCCTTGACAATCCTGATGTGTATGACGGCGCCAGCGGCAGCGGCATTGTGTTTGAACATGACTTCCGTTCGGTGAAGAAGGCAAAGAAGGTTGAACTGAACCCGGTATCCGGCGTCATGTATGCGGCTGCCGTCAGAAACGGGAAGACAGGGTTATGGAATGTGCTGACAAAGGAATTCAGGGAATATGGCTTTCCGGAAGTGAAAGGCCATTTTGCGGCCAACCTGATTGAGAACGGCACCCTTGGCAAGGCGGTGATTGCGGATGCGGACGGCCATGTATATGCCGACTGTGACGAAGAGATTTCCTGGAAATACTACGTCAACGGGTATTATCTTGTCGGCCATGGCCCGTATGGCCTGGTGAAGGCAGATACCGGGGAAAGGATCACGGACATCAGATATGATGAGATCCTGTACTACGAAGACGGTTACTGCCCGGTGCGCAAAGGTGATAAGTGGGGCTATCTGGATACAGAAGGCAGGCTGGCGGTGGACTGCATCCTCGAAGACGCGTCACCGTTGTACAACGGCAAGGCTTACGTCAAGTTCAACGGCTTCTATGGCATCATGGATCTTGCCAGAACCGCAAGACATTCCATTGCCGTGAATAAGAAAACGCTGACCAAAGGCTGGACTGCCTGGACAAAGGGGCGGACCGGCACGGCAACAGTTCTGGTGGAAAACCTGAATATCCGCTCCGGCCCGGGCGGGGATATTGTCGATGGTGCGGAAATCGGCCGTACCTATGAAGTATACGAACAGAAAGAACAGGGCGGATATACCTGGTACAGGATTGATGAAAATGCCTGGCTGGCAGATAACGGCAGCTGGGTACAGTATCATAAGGACTGATCGGATGACATTGAAACTGACGGCCGGGCCCGGAAGGCCTTGCCGTTTTTCTCTGTTCTTTATGCGAATTGAGTGTGTATCGGCAGATGATGAACAGATTTGATGCAAAGCAGTTTATGATTGGCCTGAGCTTAATCGTATCCATGTTCGGTGAAAACACATATCGACAGGTGGTCCTCAAATGACGGGCAAAGAATAAGTTGGCAATCAAAAGGCAAATCGAAACAAATTGTATAGAAATATCAAAATGTTTGCTGTTTTTTCTTCTGTGGTAAGGTATTTGCAGGAGGAAATATAATGTGGGAAGAAGTGTTGTAAGACTGCAGTCTGTTGAGATACGGCATTTTAAACGACAACTCCCCGAAATTCGGTACTAATTTCGGGGAGTTGTCGTTCAAGGAAGCCTTTTGTCAGGAACTTGAATAACAGTCTTCCATGATTACCGGTCAGGTGAAAGGAACTTATTTTATACTACAAGTTAAATGTTTCAGTGGTAAGTGCCTGTTATTCTTTCAGCAGGAAGAAGCAATAGGCTGACTTCCGAATAAAGGATATACAGACGGATTCTTCTGCTGAGTGGGCAGCTGATTTTTCTTAGTATCATCTGCATGATCGCCAGCATATTCATGGCATAAAATCCTCATTGTCCTCTTCAAAAACTTATCCTTTTGACCTGATTCCAGTATCACTGAGGCAGATCCCGTTATTCCGTGACAGGCGTATCTGCAGGAAAATATTAAATGGCAAAATCTGTAAAATTTGCCAAAACATATTATGAGCATTCACATTCGTGCTATAATATATTTAGGCAAAATCAAATAAAATTGCCAAAATATATAGATGGGATGTGAAAAAATGAAGTGGTATGAAAAAGCAGCAGGAAACATAAGTGAAGGTATGAAATATACGAGAAGGCAGTTGGTTTCCATTCTTCAGGAAGAAACACCGATGCTGAAAACAGGATCATATCAATGGGCGGTCGGGGAAATGCTGAAAAACGGATACATTGTCCGAGTTGGGTTTGATGAATATATGTTAAGTGGAGTTGATATACAGCCTGAATATGAGCCTCGGTATTCTGAACTTGCATCAGAATTGCTGAATGTACTTGAAGAAAAGTATTCATATTCAGAATTCACGATATTCGAAACAGTTCTGATGAATGACTTTCTGAATCATCTGATCGCTCAGAACACTTTGTTTGTCCAGTTCGAAAAGGATTTGAGTATTTTTGCTTTTCGCTTTCTGCAGGAAACAGATTTTGGACATGTATTGTATAAACCGTCAAAAAGGGACTTCGATCTATATTGGGGTGCAGACTGTATCGTTATTACTGACATGCGTTCAGAAGCACCTTTATCTGTAAGAGCACCGCATTCAATTACAATAGAAAAGATGCTTGTGGATATATATTGTGACAGATTGATCCGGGAGACTTACAGTAAAGCAGAGTATCCTTCCGTGATGGAACATGCCTTAAGGACATATAAAGTTGAAAAGACGAAATTGCTTCGCTATGCTGGAAGAAGAAACAAAGCTGAAGAAATTGAACGGATAATTTCGGAATTGACTTGAAGAAGGAGGTAAAATGATCTCGCATGAGAATTACACTGCACTGCATATCAATGAACTGCGAACGTTGACTGGCGCAGATCCTTCTATTTTGGAACGCACGGTTTTTGCTTTTGGGCTTTTGGAAGCGATTCGAGCCGTAGGACTGCCTTTTATTTTCAAAGGCGGGACTTCTCTGCTCGTTTTGCTGGATGAACCTCGAAGATTAAGTACTGATATTAATTCATTGTTGAACCTGGTACTGAAATAGATGAGTATATAAATAAAGCCGGAACGATTTTTCCATTTTTGAGTGTTGAAGAACATATTCGAAAAGGAATAAACAACATTGAAAAACGACATTTCCGTTTCATGTTTGAATCACCTATGACAAAAAGAAGGTTCAATATTCTTCTTGATGTTCTTTTTGAACACAATCCGTACAGTCGAACATATGATAAGCCAATTCGCAGCAAATTACTGTTGAGTGATGGGGA
>JAFWCP010000337.1 GCA_017536845.1 Solobacterium sp.
GTTGCCATCCTGCACCTCAACAGTCCCGGCGTGCTGTCCAAGATCACATCGTTCTTCGGCGACAACGGCCTGAACATCGACAACATGCAGAACAACTCCAAGGGTGAATATGCCTACACACTGCTGGATCTTTCCCAGAAGATGCCCCGCGATACCGTGCAGAGGCTCAAGGAAATCAACGGCGTCATCCGTGTCCGCCGTGTCTTTGAAGGCTGAATGACAGTATTTCAGAAATTCGACCTTCTGCTGCCGGAAAAGAACCTGGAAACATGGTCGGTCATCGCCTGTGACCAGTTCACTTCCCAGCCGGAATACTGGCAGAAGGTGAAAGAACTGACGCAGGGTGTCCCTTCATCCGCACACTGCATCTTTCCTGAATGCGACCTGTCCGATGAAAATACGGGCCGGATCACGCAGATCGGCGAAACGATGCGGCAGTATCTGCGGGAAGGGATCTTCCGGAAATATCCTGACTGCTTTGTCTATGTCGAACGGACACAGCGTGACGGCAGCATCCGCAAGGGTGTTGTCGGGGCGCTGGATCTTGAGGCGTATGATTATTCGCCAACCTCAAGAACGCCGGTCAGGGCTTCGGAAAAGACCGTGCCGGAGCGGATTCCGCCGCGCATGGCCATCCGCGAAGGGGCAAGCCTGGATCTGAGCCATGTGCTTGTGCTCTGCGATGATGAAAAGAAAGAGCTGATTGAATCGCTTGCCGCCATGCGTGACAGCCTTGCAAAGCTCTATGATTTCGACCTCATGCTGGAAGGCGGCCATATCGCCGGCTGGCTTGCGGACGGACCTGCTGCCGAAATGTTTGAAACAAAGCTGGCAGAATATGTCAGCCGCAGGCAGGAAGATCCTCAGGCAGTGCTGTTTGCGGTAGGGGACGGCAATCATTCGCTGGCCGCGGCAAAGGCGTGCTATGACGCCTGCCCGACGCCATTGAACAGGTATGCGCTGGCAGAACTGTGCAACATCCATGATGATGCCCTGCAGTTTGAGCCGATCCACCGCATTGTCAGCTGCAGCGACCGCAAAGAACTGATTGAAGGGCTGAAAAAGCTTGCCGGCAGCAGGAACCAGGATGTCATCCTGGTCGAAGACGGCAGGGAAGAAACCATTCCGGTTGACTGCGGTGACAAGCTGGCTGTCTCCGTGATTCAGGCGTATCTCAACCGTTTCTTCACGGAACACGAAGGGGTTGTCGACTATATCCACGGGGAAGAAGCGGTCCGCTCATTGAGCCATGACGGCGTCATCGGGCTGATTCTGCCGCCGGTGGAAAAAGACGGCTTCTTTGCGGCAATGAAGCAGGAAGTATTCCCCCGCAAGACCTTTTCCATGGGCCATGCGGAAGAAAAGCGCTACTATCTGGAAGCGCGTCAGATCAGAGAATAAAGAAGAAGCTGTGCTCGTTCATCAGGGCACAGCTTTTTTTGCGGCCGGGGAGTGGGCAGGGAAGGGGAACAGGGACCAGGATACAAAAAAAGATCCGCCGGTTACGGCAGATCTTCAGCACGAATCGATTAACGGTTGTAGTATTCAACGATCAGAGGTTCATTGATTTCCTGGTTGAGTTCGCTTCTTTCCGGAATACGAACATATGTACCCTTCTTGTTTTCCTTGTCGACTTCGACGAACGGGAGAACGGAAATCTGAGCTTCCAGAGCTTCGTTGATGACGGTGAGGTTTCTGGACTTCTCGCGGACAGCGATGACAGAACCCGGCTTGATCTCCGCTGACGGGATATCAACCTTCTTGCCGTTGACTTCGATATGACCATGTGTGACAAGCTGTCTGGCAGCAGCTCTTGTTCTTGCGAAACCAAGTCTGTAAACCAGGTTGTCCAGTCTGCTTTCGAGCAGGACCAGGAAGTTGACGCCTGCCATACCATCCATCTTGGATGCTTTTCTGAAGAGGTTCGCAAACTGTCTTTCGTTCAGACCGTACATGTAGCGGACTCTCTGCTTCTCACGCAGCTGTGTGCCGTAGCCGCTGAGCTTGATGCGCTTTGTGGGACCGTGCTGTCCCGGAGCATAGGTTCTCTTCTTGAGTTCCTGGCCTGTCTCTAAAACGGAGAAGCTTAAGCGCCTTGACTTCTTCCAGACAGGTCCTGTGTAACGTGCCATGTGTTATTTCCTCCTGTATACTGGCTTTCGAAACAACAACAGGTGCAGATCATCGATACCTGGTGTTCACATAAACCTTTTCGCCTCTTGCAGCGGGTTACTGGGGTACGTATCTTCGCGGCGTGAACGCCTTGGGTATGACTCTGCATGCTGCAGATGTAACGCCGCATGAGTATATCACCGACATTGCCTGCTGTCAATGGGAAAATGAATTATCAGCGCATATGCAATCAAAAAAATGATTTATGAAGAGTAAGAATGAAAACCATGAGCGATAGACGCGGTATTGTGGTAGAATGAAACAGCGGAGGTTCAAGCATGCGTTTCTTTTTGAGTTTAATTTCTGATATCACCGTGATTGCCGCGATTCTGATCGTGCTTGTAATCCTGGTCATATGGCTTCTGATACATCATTTCCGGGTGAACGGATTCCGCAAGGATCTGGCGGAAATGGAAGAAAGATACAATACCATCAAATCCAAACCGCTGACTATGAAAATGAACAGGGCAGTGGCCCTGAGCCGGGTTGACCAGGAAACGGGCAATCGGGTAGCCGAGGCAAAGCGTACGTTTGACAAGGCCCAGGCGGAGATTTCCAAGATCGCTTCAAGACTTGCTGATGCGGATGAGGAAGTCAACGCCGGCAAGCTCGGCGCCGCCGACCGCATCATGACCGAACTGGAAACCGACCTGACCCTGGCCGAAAATGACTGCAAGGCGCTGGAAGAATCGCTGGATGCCATCCTTTCCCGCGAAACCGCCCACCGCACTGAAGTCACCGCGCTCAAGAACCGTTTCCGCGAGCTCAAGGAACAGGCCCAGGCCGATTCCGGCAAGCTTTCCTACAGCTGGAACCTGATTGAAAAGAAGATCAGCGAAACCGAGAAACAGTTCTCGGCATTTGAAGAATGGATGTTCTCCAACGACTATGACAATGCCAACCGCGAGCTTGGCAATATCAAGGAATCGCTGGCCTCGCTGGAAGGCATGCTGAATGAAATGCCTGCACTTCTCGAGGACGCCCGCGGCATCATTCCCAAGATGGCGGAAAATCTGCACCGGGATTATGTCAAGAACCGCAACAGAGGCGTCTATCTCAGGCACCTCGATGTCGATAAGAACCTGCAGGTCATGACCACTTCGCTGCGCGAAGATCTCAAAGCCCTGAAGCAGGGCACGCCGGACGGTGTCCGTGAACATCTCGAAGACTATAAAAAGCGTCTGCAGCAGATGGATGAACAGGTCCAGAAGGAGTCGGAAGCCTTCAACCAGATCGCCCAGTACAAGGAAGACATCGACAGGATGCTCAAAGAAGCAACCAGTACGGCTGCT
Organism: Solobacterium sp.; assembly: GCA_017536845.1. The sequence goes on from JAFWCP010000337.1 coordinate 3,465, forward strand.
GTTGTCGATGATATCTACCAGAAGAACCAGGCCAAGCTCGGCCTGAGCTCGCTGAGCAGGGAAATCGAAAAACAGGCCGAAGAGCTCAAGAGCGCGGCCGCTGAATACCCGGCCATCCAGGAACTGGCGGAAAGCGACAATGCCATCGCTTCCGACGTTGTCGGCCGGATGACGGAATTCAACAACCGCCTTGTCTTCTGCAATCAGAGCCTCAGGGAAATCAAGGAAAGGATCGAAGTTGCGGCCGGGGATGAAGACCGGATCCGCAAGCAGCTTGTCAAGCTGCAGATCATCATGAACCAGATGCAGGTCAAGATCCGCAAGTACAAGCTTCCCAGCATTTCCGAGCATTATGACCAGGACATGAAAAAGGCCCGCGAATATATCAAAACGATGGACGACATGATGAAGGAAAGCCCCCTGAACATGCAGGTGCTGATCTCGCTGCAGCAGGAAGCGCTGGATTTCATCTACAAGCTCTACAATAACGTCAACAATGTTGTCGGCACTGTTGTCATGGTCGAAAACACGATCGTCTTCGGCAACCGCTACCGTTCCACGTATGCCGACATTGATTCCGAACTGACCCGCAGCGAACTCTGTTTCCGCAACGGTGAGTATACCCAGGCGCTGACAATCGCGATCGCGACGATTGAGAAAATTCATCCGGGCAACTACGAGATGATGATCAAGGAGAACGCGAAAGGTGCAGAATAAACGAGTATATCTGGATCATGCCAGCACATCCGCTGTGCATCCGGAGGTTCTTAAAAGCTATAAAGAGCTTCTGGATACCTGTTATGTCAACAGTGAATCCCTGTATGATGAAGGTACAAGGATTTCCCGTATGATGGAAAAAGCCCGGTCCGCAATTGCCGGGCTTTTGGAAGTAGATAAGGATGAAATCATCTTTACTTCCGGCTCTTCCGAGTCCAATACTTCTGCAATCAAGGGTGTCTGCTTTGCCCGCATGGCGGACAGGCACATCATTACGACCTGCATCGAGCATTCCAGCATCATGAATGCCTGCGCCTGCATGCATGATGTCTTCGGATATGATGTCACATACCTGCCCGTGGATCAAAGCGGCAGGGCATCGCTGCAGGACCTGGTCAGGGCCCTGCGGCCGGATACGGCCCTTGTCAGCATCATGGCCGTCAACAACGAAGTCGGTTCCGTCAACGACATTGCCGCGATGGCCGAATATGTCAAAAAGCACAGCCGGGCCGTATTCCATTGCGACCTTACCCAGGCGATCGGCAAAATCGATGTTTCCCTGAAAAACATTGACCTCGCTTCGCTTTCCGCCCATAAGATTGAAGGTCTCAAGGGCAGCGGGATCCTTGTCCGCAGACGCCATGTCCCGTTTGTCCCGCTGATCAACGGCGGTGAGCAGGAAGCCGGACTGCGCGGGGGTACGTCCAACGCGCCGGTCAACATGGTCTTTGCCAAAACTCTGCGGCTGGCTCTGGAAAACCAGAAGAAGCATGAGGCCCATATCCGTGCCCTGACCGACCGTCTGCTGGACGGCCTGCGGGAAATCGGAGGTGTTGAGATCAATACCCCGGAAGGTGCGGCTGCCGGCTTTGTCAACTTTTCCTATGAGCCCATTCCCAGCGAGGTCATGCAGAATGCGTTGAACCGGAAGGGCTTCATGGTGTCCGCACGCAGTACGTGCGATTCGAAGAACACCCATGCGTCCTATGTCCTGAAGGCGATGGGGTTCAGTGAGAAACGGGCATCCTCCTGCATCCGTGCAACCCTGAGCTATCACAATACGGAAGAGGAGATTGATGTCTTTCTGAAAGCATTAAAGGAGATTATCACGCAATATGGTACAGTATGATACCGTGCTGATCCGCTTTGGCGAACTGAGCACGAAAGGAAAGAACAGAAGGGATTTCATCAACCGGCTCTTCCGCAACATCATGAGCATGCTTGCCGAATATGAAGGGCTGGAATACCGGAAGACCTATGACCGCATTTACATCACGCTGAACGGCTGCGATCCTGCCCCGATCCGGGAAAAGCTTCAGAAGGTCTTCGGCATCAGCTCCTTTTCCTTCACCGAAAAGGTTGCCAGCGACCTTGAAGCCATTCAGGCAAGGTGTCTGGAAATCGCGAAGGAAACACAGCATCATACCTTCAAGATCATCACGAAGCGCCATGACAAGAGCTTCCCGATGAAGTCGGACGAAATCAACCGTGCCGTTGCCGGCGTGATTCTCCGCGAAACCGACCTCAAGGTAGATGTGCATGATCCCGAGCTGGCCATCCTGCTTGAGGTGCAGGCGCATGCAACCTATATCACTTCGGAAAAGATTCCCGGGGCCGGCGGCTATCCGGCCGGTATCAACGGCAAGGTACTGCTGCTGCTCTCCGGCGGCATTGATTCTCCGGCGGCGGCTTACTGCTTAATGAAACGTGGCCTGCTGGTGGAGGCGGTGCATTACGCTTCCCCGCCGTATACATCCGAAAACGCGAAACAGAAGGTCATGGACCTTGCCGCCATGGTTTCCGAATACCAGGGCGGATCCATGAAAGTCCATGTCGTCA
>JAFWCP010000338.1 GCA_017536845.1 Solobacterium sp.
CAAAGGACGTCTGATAAGAATTCTGATAGAACAGTTCATTCATTTCCATAAACGGTAAACTCCTTGTGCCCGAATATTATAGTACAAAAAATGCCCGCTTCCGCAGAAGCAGGCATGGCTTGAATTACAGGATGATGTACTTCAGGACAAACAGCAGTGCCAGGACATACATCAGGATTGAGAGTTCCTTGCCCTTGCCGATGACGAGATGGACCAGGACATAGGAGATGATGCCGAAGGCAATACCGTCGGAAATGGAGTAGGACAGTGCCATCATGGTAATGCAGATGAAGCACGGAATGGCTGTTTCAAGGTTGTTCCACTTGATGTTGGCAACCTGCTGCATCATCAGGAATCCGACAACGATCAGGGCCGGTGCTGTCGCAAAGGACGGGATCGTCAGGAACAGCGGGCTGAGAACCAGGGATATCAGGAACATGACGCCGGTGACAACTGCGGTCAGGCCGGTTCTGCCGCCTTCGGTAATACCGGAGGAGGATTCTACGAAAGTTGTGATGGTGGAAGTGCCAAGGAACGCGCCCAGGGCTGTACCTACAGCATCCGCTAACAGGGCACCCTTGATGCCGGGCAGTTTGCCTTCTTCATCGAGCATGTCAGCCTTGGAAGCACAGCCGATCAGCGTGCCCAGGGTATCGAAGACGTCGACGAACAGGAAGGCGAAGACGATGACGACAAAGTCGATGAAGTGCGATCCGATAAAACCGAAGTCGAACTGGCCGATCATGTTCACGGAGAGATCCGGCAGCGCGAAGACGGCCGACGAGATCAGTGAATAGAAGCCGGCAGCAGGATCCGGTACATACAGGCCGGTCAGCTGGCAGACAATGCCCAGCAGCCATGTGGCCAGGATACCGAACAGCATATAGCCCTTGATGCCCTTGATCAGAAGCAGTGATGTAACAATGACGCCTACCAGCGCGAGCACGACGGTGATGCCTTCGGAATGGAAGGTGCCGGCGGCCACAGAGCCGGAGAACGAGAACAGGCTGACCAGGGTTGCGCCGTCAACGATGATGTGCGCATTCTGCAGGCCGATAAATGCGATGAACAGGCCGATCCCGACGGAAACAGCTGTCTTGAGCTCTTTCGGAATGGCATTGAAGATCGCCTCACGGACATTGGTTAAAGACATCAGAATGAAAATCAGACCTTCCACAAAGACCGCGGTCAGTGCGACCTTCCAGCTGTAGCCCATGGCGCCGCATACGGTATAGGCGAAGTATGCGTTCAGGCCCAGGCCCGCAGATAATGCAAACGGCTTGTTGGCAAATGCCGCCATGCAGAAGCAGGCAATGGCAGATGCAACCGCGGTTGCAAACAGAATGGAGCCGCCGGCATTTTCAAGGCCGGGGGCAGCACTCAGAATGGAAGGATTGACGGCCAGAATGTAGACCATCGTGATGAAGGTTGTCAGACCGGCAATGATCTCGGTTTTCACATTTGTGCCGTTCTTTTCCAACTGAAAAAACTTTTCAAACATTACGTTTTCCCCTTTCGTCCCCTCAGGACTGCTATATTATACACGAATCGACAGAATACACAAATTACAGAAACAGACGCCGCAATTCTTCAGCACGGCTTTCTTACGGAAGCAGCCATGTCATCTGCCTGCAGTTTTGACAAAGGCTGTCGATGGTCAAGAGTCATAAGGGAAAAGCAGGACAGACAGCCTGTATTTTCCTTTCCCGGCCGAAGACATCATCACAAAAGCGCTCTGGTATATGTTCGTTACACAGATCCTTTTTCATGATCACGGCCGCTGCATAATAAAAACCATCCGCAGCGGGATGGTTTGTGAAGCTTTGTCAGTCTTCTACGTAAGGCAGAAGAGCCATCTGGCGAGCACGCTTGATCGCTGTAGCGAGCTGGCGCTGATACTTCGCACGGGTTCCTGTAACACGGCGCGGTGTGATTTTGCCATTCGCGCTGATGAACTTTCTCAGGAGTTCAACATCTTTGTAATCGATGTACTTGATGTTGTTCTTTGTGAAGTAGCAGACCTTCCTGCGGCCCATTCTCTGTTTTCTGAATGCCATATCTGTTTAGTCTCCTTCTTTCTTTAGAACGGCAGGTCGTCGCTGGAAATATCCAGATCCTGCCCGGCACCGAATCCGCTGTCATCATAGCTGCTGTTCCCGAAGTCCTGCTGGTAGGACGGCTGGCTGTAGCTGCTCTGCTGTTGCGTGTAGCTTGACTGCTGGCTGTTCTGATTTCCATAGGACGGCTGGGAATAGCTGTTCTGATACTGCGGCTGGTAGTTTTCCTGATAACCACCGGATTGTACTCTGGCCTGTGAAACGGACTTGGATTCCAGCAGCTGAACGTTGTCCGCGACAACCTCAGTCACATAGACTCTCTGACCGTCACGCTCGTAGTTCCTTGTCTGAATGCGTCCTTCGACACCGACCAGGGCACCCTTGCGGGCATACTGGCCGAGGAAATCCGCTGTCTGACGCCATGCGACGCAGTTGATGAAGTCGGCCTGCTGCTGGCCATCCTGGCCGCGGCTGAACCTTCTGTTGCACGCAACTGTAAACATGGCACTGGAAATTCCGGATGCTGTCTTTCTGACTTCAACATCCTTTGTCAGTCTGCCAACGAGTACAACGTGGTTGATCATTTTTTAGCCTCCTGAGAGGGCTTTTCATCACGTGTGATCATGTAGCGGACAACATTCTGATTGATTCTCATCAGACGGTCAAATTCTTTGACGCATGCGTTGTCAGCTTCAAACGCTGTCACGACATAGTAGCCTTTGTTCATGAAATCAATACGGTATGCGAATTCCTTCATACCCCATTCGTCTGTCTTGGTGACGGTGCCGCCGTTATCGGTGATAATCTTGTGCAGACTCTCGATCAGTTCGGCTCTCTTTTCACTCTCAACAGTTTCCTTGATAATGAACATGACCTCATACTTCTTCATTTTGTACACCTCCTTCTGGACAATTTAAGTATGGCCAACCCTTGGCAAGGAGTGATGGTCACTGGAATTTTATTATACAGATTTCCAAATGGATTTCAACAGTTTTTTTCAAATCCACTGCAGAGCTGAAATGAAAAGCCAGATTTCTGACCGGAACAGGCTTTCCGTAAGACATACATAAATTCTCTGTCTCACGATATCCTGAAGGCAGGTCTTAATCATCCGGGAGAAATTCCATCATTCTGATCTTGATTCATTTGTATTCCATCTTATGATATCCCCATCGGCACAATCTGCCGATGGGGTTCACC
>JAFWCP010000339.1 GCA_017536845.1 Solobacterium sp.
AGATTCAGAATTCTTCGTGAATGGATTGGTCTTTGGAAATCCAGTGAAAAATAGTACTTTACTTCACTGAGAGATCAATGCCGTTGAGTTGTATTTCAGATTATTGTGCAGTAAATCACGCTGGAGATAAATGATGCAGGCTGCCTTGATATATTGACATATCAAATCAAAAACTGATAGATTGGTTCAGAAAACAGAGAATTACTTCAAAATCAATAAAGGCATATGATATGAATGAATTCCAATTGGAAACCCCTGCAGGGCCTGATTCCGGCGAGGCTTTCCGGTCTGTAATTGACTTTTTCATTTCGGTTACCTTGCAGATTCTGCAATTTATGATTGACGTACACTTTCAGCTTTGGTAAAATATTCAAGCACATGTTTTTGTGTGCGCATGCGTGGAAGGATATCAATCCGTTATCACCACAGCATGTGGTTGTGAAAAACAAGGAGGAAAAACCACATGAGTAAGAGAATCGCTAAGGTCTGCAAACTGCAGTTCCCTGCCGGCGGCGCAAAACCGGGTCCCGCACTCGCTTCTGCCGGTATCCAGATGCCGAAGTTCTGCACAGCATTCAACGATGCTACAAAGGACCGCAAGGGTGACATCGTTCCTGTCATCATCACTGCCTATGAAGACAAGTCCTTCGACTTTGTCATCAAGACAACACCGGCTGCTTTCCTGTTAAAGAGAGCCGCTGGCATCGAAAAGGCTTCCGGAACACCGAAGACCGTCAAGGCCGGCAAGATCACAGAAGCTCAGCTCAGAGAAATCGCTGAGTACAAGATGCCGGATCTGAATGCAAACGACGTCGAAGCCGCAATGAGAATCATTGCCGGCACAGCTCGCAACATGGGCATCACAATTGAGGGGTGGAACTGATTATGGCAGGCAAGAAGTATCAGGCCGTTAAGGCAAAGGTAGACCGTACAAAGGTTTACGATTACAAAGAAGCCATCAAGCTTCTGCGTGAAGTTAACTATGCAAACTTCAACGCATCCGTCGAAGTCGCTTATTTCCTGAATGTCGACCCTCGTCAGGCTGACCAGAACATCCGTGGTGCCATGGTTCTTCCCCACGGTACCGGCAAGACAAAGAGAGTTCTCGTTGTCACCCAGGGCGCGAAGGTTGAAGAAGCAAAGGCTGCAGGTGCTGACTTTGTCGGCGGCGCCGAGATCCTTGATGAAATCAAGAACGGCTGGCTCGGATTTGATATCATCGTCGCAACACCGGATATGATGGGTCAGCTCGGTAAGCTGGGCCGTCTGCTTGGCCCGAAGGGCTTAATGCCTAACCCCAAGACCGGCACAGTCACAATGAATGTCGCTTCCGCAATCGAACAGATCAAGAAGGGCCAGGTTCAGTACCGTGTCGACAGAGACGGCAACGTCAACGCGATGATCGGCAAACTGTCCTTCACAGATCAGCAGCTTGCTGAAAACTTCAAGGCTTTCTACGATCAGCTCAACAAGATCAAGCCGGCAGCTGTCAAGGGCACATACATGAAGAACATTGTTCTTTCCACAACAATGAGCCCGGGCATCAAAGTTACAGTTGAATAAGTTGTACGCATGACGCAATCCATCCATATGGCTTGCGTCTTTTGTTCATGATATACTAATGCCTATGAAAAAAGCACTTTTTATTACTTTTGAAGGTCCGGACGGATCCGGCAAGACAACCGTTTCCACCGCTGTGACGCAGCGGCTGGCGAAGGAAGGGTACCCGGTGCTCTATTCCCGGGAACCCGGCGGCATCGAGATTGCCGAGAAGATCCGCAGCATTATCCTGGACCCTGCCAATACGGCCATGGATGCCCGTACCGAGGCATTGTTATATGCGGCTTCCCGCCGCCAGCACCTGGTGGAGAAGGTCCTGCCTGCCCTTGCTGCAGGCTATACGATTCTCTGCGACCGTTTTGTGGACAGCTCGCTTGCCTATCAGGGCTACGGAAGGCAGCTGGGGATGGATGAAGTCATGGCGATCAACGAATTTGCCATTGAAGGCCATATGCCGGATAAGACCATCTATCTGGAGATTGATCCTGAGATCGGCCTGGAACGCATCAACCGCAACCGCACCAGCCTTGACCGGCTGGACCGGGAAAGCGTTGCCTTCCATCATCGGGTCTGTGAAGGCTACCGCAAGGTCGTGGAACGGTATGCCGAACGGATGGTCATCCTGGATGCTTCCAAAGAGCCTGACCAGGTGATTGAAGATGCATACCGGGCAGTGAAGGAGCTGCTGGATGCTTAAGGATCAGCTGCGCCTTCAGCAGCCGGTCGTATACCAGGCACTGGAAAACGCGGTGAAGAACCACCGGGTTTCCGGGGCTTACCTTTTTTCCGGGCCTTACGGCACGATGAAGAAAGAAGCGGCCATCCTGCTTGCCCAGAGCATCTTCTGTGAGAAGCAGGACGGTCTGGCCTGTGAAGAGTGCGAAAACTGCCGGCGGGTCAGGGAAGGGCTGTATGGCGACCTGATCATGCTGGACGGGAAACAGAAGGCGGTCTCGAAGGAAGATGTGGATGCCATCCAGCTGAAGTTTTCCCAGACTGCTCTGGAAAAGGGAAACGGCGAGCGGGTCTACATCATCGAAAACTGCGAGAATGCCAGTATTTCGGCGATGAACGCAATGTTGAAATTCCTGGAAGAACCGGGATCGGGCGTAACGGCCATCCTGACAACGGACAACATCATGCGGCTGCTGCCGACGATTGTTTCCCGCTGTTCCCTGCTGCCGTTTACCCCACGCGGCCCTTTGTCCTACAAGGCGGACGCGGCTGCCCTTGGCTGTTCGGAAGAGGAAGCCTTCTTCCTTGCCAGGACGGCCAGGACGCAGGAAGATATGCGGCAGCTGAAGGAAAGCGGCGTCTATGACAAGGCGCTGCTGATGTTCCGTCAGCTGATGAACCTTGACGGAATGGAAAAAGACGAGCTTCTCGTGGATTACGAGGTGTCCTACCGGGCCCAGGACAGTGATGCCGCGGAAGCAAAAAAGAAGAATATCGCGCTGCTGGGGATGTTTCTGAACCTGGTCAGTGCGTTTGCGGAGGATGTCATCACCGGCTGCAAGGAAGGCCCTGCCTGGTATGTGCAGGCGCTGGAAAATGCCCCGCATGATGAAATCTTCTGGGGGAAGATGATCATGATCGTCTGTTCACAGAAAGACCGGGTCAACCGGTTCAACGACCTGAACCTGGTCATGTATCAGACTTTCCGGAAAATGGAGGAACTCGAATATGAATTTAGACGTTGAAGAAAAGCAGGTGCCGGAATATACCCATGCGGTAGCCGTGCGATTCCGCAACGCCGGGAAGGCGTATTCGTTCGGAACGTATGACAACAGCGTGAGAAAAGGCGACAAGGTTGTTGTGGAAAGTGCCCAGGGTCTGGAAGTCGGCGTGGCGGAGGCGGATGCCATCGACATCACCCGCTACCCCCTGACGATGCCGGAAAAGCCGGTGATCCGGATTGCGACGGATACCGACCTGACCCTGTACGAAGACAACCTGCGCCAGGAAGAGATTGCCTACCGGATCTGCCAGCTGGAGATTGAAACTCTCGGGCTGGAGATGAACCTGCTTTCCGCATCGTATACGCTGGACCGGACGAAGGTGCTGTTTATCTATCTGGCGGACCAGCGGGTGGATTTCCGTGAACTGCTGAAACGGCTGGGCTCCAAGCTGCACTGCCGTATTGAACTGCGCCAGATCGGTGAGAGGGACAAAGCCAAGATGGTCGGCGGCATCGGCATGTGCGGCAGGGAATGCTGCTGCCGGAAGTTCAAGAACCGTTTTGATGTCATTTCCATCAATATGGCCAAGAACCAGATGCTGGCATTGAACATTGACAAGCTCTCCGGCATGTGCGGCAAGCTGATGTGCTGCCTGAAGTATGAGGATGACGATTACAAGCAGGTGACGGAAGGCCTGCCGAAGATGAATGCCCAGGTGGAATACGAAGGCGTGATCTACCGTGTGACGGCCATGAATGCCTTAAGCGGCCAGGCCAAGCTGGAAAACAGGGAATCCTGTATCTTCCTGTCCTTTGATGACCTGAAGAACAAGACCATTTCCCGCAAGGGTGCGATCACCAAGCGTGACCCGGAAGCAGAGAAGAAGCCGATCCGCAAGACCGTGACCTATGTCAACGGCAATGCCCCGGAAACCAGGCAGGCCCCGCATGTTTCGATGGAACTGGATTCCTTCGCGGCTGCTGAGCCCAAACCGAAGAAAAACAGGAATGCCGGCAAGAAAGGCAATGCCGGAAATCCCAAGAACGAAAGCCACAGCGCAAAGCCGCGCCGTCAGGCAAAGGAAAAGCCGGCCGCAAACAACACCGAAGTCAAGAAGGTGACGGTGCGTACCTTCGGCAAGAAGAAGGAGGCCGGATCGTGATCCGCCAGCAGTCCTACCGCAATGAGATGCCGACCCTGTACCTGGTCGCGACGCCCATCGGCAACCTGTCCGAGATGACGCCGCGGGCCATTGAGGTGCTGAACAGCGTCGATGTCATTGCCTGCGAGGATACCCGGACTTCCGGCCAGCTGCTGAAGCATTTCGGCATTTCCAAGCGGCTGATTGCCTACCAGAATTTCAATGAGGAAAGCAGTGCCGCCGGTATTGAAAAGCTGATGAGCCAGGGCAGCAGCGTTGCCCTGATCTCCGATGCCGGCTATCCGCTGATTTCCGACCCGGGCCAGCGGGTGGTCAGCCTGCTGGCTGCCAAGGGCTATAATGTGGTGCCGGTTTCCGGCAGCAGCGCGGTCCTGGATGCCCTGGTGGCTTCCGGGCTGATCGTGCAGCCGTTCCTGTTTGTCGGCTTCCTGCCGGCCGGCAGCGGCGACCGCAACCGGAAGATGCAGGAATACCGGAACTATCCGATGACGATGGTGTTCTACGAAGCACCCCACCGCATCGCGAAATTCCTCAAGAGCGCCCTGGAGATTTTCGGCGACCGGCGTATCTGCATTGCCCGTGAGCTGACCAAGATCCACGAAGAGTTTATCCGCGGCACGATTTCGGAAGCACTGGAAATCGCCGAGGAGCTCAAAGGGGAAATGGTCGTCATCATCGAGGGCAACAGGGATGACTACCAGCCGGATGTCGACCTTGGCACCCTGATCAACATGGTCAACGAATCGATGGAAGCCGGGATGAGCAGGAGCGAAGCCGTCAAGAATGTGGCGGCAAGGACCGGCATCTCGAAGAACAAGATCTATGAGCTTGTCCACAAGCATGAGCAGGGGCTGTAAGTTATGAGTACCTATATGACCTTTGTCCTGGCGGTCCTGCCGGCCCTGCTGCTGATGGTGTATGTATACCGGAAGGACGTCAAGGAAAAAGAACCCGGCTACCTGCTGTGGAAACTGCTGCGGGCGGGGGTCTTTGCGGCCCTGCTGGCCATGGTAACGGAGATTGCCACCGACTACCTTGTCGCCGGGCTGTTTGACCAGTTCGAGACATACAGCACCGCGATCTTCGGCCTGACCGAAGCCCTGACGGTTGCCCTGGCAGAGGAGTTCTGGAAGAAGTTCTTCATGAAGCGGGCAACGTGGAAGGATCCTGCCTTTGACTATCTGTTTGACGGGATTGTCTACGGTGTCTTTACATCCCTGAGCTTTGCGGCCCTGGAAAACGTGCTCTATGCCTTCGGATACGGCGGCATTGAGATCCTGATTACCAGAGGCATGCTTTCCATCCCGGGCCATATGTGCTTCGGCGTGTACATGGGTATCTTCTATGCCCGGGCCAGGGTCTGCCACGAAGCCGGCCATGGGGTCGGAGAATATTTCAACAACCTGGCTGCCTTCCTGCTTCCGGTGACGCTTCATACGGTGTACGACGGAATGCTGATGGGCGGAGGTGATGATATTATGTTATACTTCTATGGGTTTGTCATCGTCCTGGATATCGTGACATGGATCCTGATCCGCCACGAGGCGAAGAATGATCTGCGGATCAGGTGATGACGAACAGCCGCATTCGTTGTAAAATAACAGCACAGCAGCAGAAAAAGGAGACGGAATATGTTTAATGATCCTGAGATTGATAAACTCATTATATTCGGACTGTTAGGACTTGTAGGTGTATTGATTCTGGCAGTCATTTTCCTTGCCATTTCGAGGAATATTTATTACGTCAATGACGAGGGTGAAGAAGTTCCGCCGCCTGCCCGTAAGAAAAAGAGAAAGGCGGAGCCGGAAGAGGAAGAACCGGTTCAGGAAGAGCCCGAGCCTGTTGCCGCACTGCCTGCGCCTGAACCCGCGCCTGCACCTGAACCCGTACCAGCCCGTAAGCCGGCGCCTGCCCCTGAACCTGCACCGGTCCGTAAGCCGGCGCCTGCCCCTGAACCTGCACCGGTCCGTAAGCCGGCGCCTGTGACAGTGGCCCAGATCCTGGAGGAAAAGGAAGTCCCTGCCCAGACCAAGCAGGTTCCTGTCACCGCACCGGCACAGCCGGCAAAGTCCATGAGCATTATTGTCAGTGCGAAGGAAGGCGAGTTTACCCGCGATGTTTCCGTTTTCCCGTGTGTTTTCGGCCGCGACAAATCCTGCAATGTGGTTGTCAATGAACCGGCGGTTTCGCGCCGTCATGCAAGAGTCGTCTTGGCTGACGGTGTCTTCTATATTGAAGATCTGGCCGGCCATAACGGCACCTTCCTCAACGGCAGAAAACTGAACGAAGGCGAACAGGCAAGACTGGCGGCAGGTGACCGCATCAACATCGGCAGATCGCAGATTGTCCTGCGTTCGCTGTAACAGCATGTAAACCAGAAGGCAGAATTTCCTGCCTTTTTTATTTGCGATGGATCATTCACATGATCGTTGAAAGATATGGTATCATTTTAGGCAGGAGCCAACAGTATGAATCATGAAGATCTGCTCAGGCTGGCCAACGCGTATGTTTCCAATCCTGCCGTTGCCGCCCAGCTTGTCGAAAACATAGAAAATGAAGAAAACCCCGTCCGGCGTCTGTCGGAAGAGTGCGTCAAATACATCCGCTCACGGGAAAGCGATCTGTTTCAGAACCCTCCGGCCTATACCCCGCAGGCAAAAGAACCGGAGAATCTGGGGGAAGAGGATCTGAAGGCGCTGGATTATGAGGAGAGGATCATCGTATTGATGGTCCTGGGCGAGCAGCTGAATTTCAAGGAAACGGCTGACCTGCTCGGCATTGAGGTTGAGCATGTGCACGCCTGGCTGCAGTCAGCATACCGGAAGACGCATCCGGCCGTGACCCATGCCGTCGTCGAGGTCAGGGAAAAGCGGGAAACGGCAAAGGCAGACCCGGGAAAGGACAAACCACGCATTCCCCGGTTTGCGGTGATCGCCGTGCTTGTGCTTGCCACCGTTGCCGGCCTGTTCTTCGGCATCCGGGCATATGCCCATGGCCAGTATGAAGACGGGGTGGAAGCCATGATGCGCAAGGACTATGAGCAGGCCCTTGAACATCTCACGAATGCCTCCCGTTACGGCAGCAAGGCCCCCGGCCTGGAGATGCGTCTTGCCGATGCGAATTATTTCCTGGGCAATTACGAGGATGCGCAGCAGCTGTATGAAAAGGTGCTGGGCACAGGCTTCAATGACCGGCTGTTAGGCTGCTATGAAGCCCTGGCCGACAAGTGCCTTATGGCCGGCGACAAAGAAGAAGCAGTCAGGTATCTGCGGAAGTCGTATGTGCTGGCGGAAAATGAAAAGACATCACAGCGGATCGAAGCACTGCGCGGGGATGGGACATATACCGATGCCGACGGCAACATCTTTGATGCCTACGGCGATCCGGTGCGGCTGTTTATTTCCACCGGCAAAGGTGCCTATGCCATGTATGTGACCTGTGACGACAGCAGAAACTGGCAGAAGGTCAATGAAACAGTCCTGGATGCCGGCCCTGACTGCCGTGTGCATGTCATCTTTGATAACGGCATCCTCAAGGTGGAAAAGACCATGCTGGATGAGCATGGAAACCCGGTCAAGCGGATCCTGGACGGGCAGGAGATTGTCTATGAGAATACGTATGAAGACGGCGTGCTGACCCTGGTCAGGGTCATTGCGGAAGGAAAGCCAAGAGAAGATACGTATGTATATGAAAA
>JAFWCP010000340.1 GCA_017536845.1 Solobacterium sp.
TCATGGTCGGTCAGCAGGATGTGCTTTTCATAAACTGACTTTCCGCTGCAGGCAATCAGTTCCGCGGCATTGTGGTCGCCATGGCCATGGGAACAGGATACTTCATCCGCCCTGATTCCTTTCGGCAGCTGATAGCCGGGCACGCTGTGATCGGCATATGGGTCAAAAACGATGGTTCCGTCAGCTGAGCTTACCGCAAAGCAGCTGTGGCCGTAGTATGTAATGCTGATACTCATGAATCCTCCTTAAAATGGATAAAAGTGAGATCTGCATCCCACTTTTGTTTCTGATCATCAGACAAGTCTGTCAAACAGACGGTACAGATGCTTCCTGCTTGCCCGCGGTCGTTCCAGCGCGTCCTGAATCGGCATGGATGTGATGTGGTTGTCGATGATGCCCACGCAATGGCCGCCGATGCCTTCCATAAGCAGGTCAACTGCCTTCTCACCCATTCTGCTTGCCAGCATACGGTCGGTTGCCGTCGGCGAGCCGCCTCTCTGGATGTGGCCGAGAACGGTTGCTCTGCCGCTGAAATCGGTATGCTGGGAAACCTTCTTTGCCAGTGATTCGACATCCGTGATCTTTTCCGAGATGATGACGATGGCATGGTTCTTCTTGACCGCTTCGCCCAGATATCTCAGCTTTTCAAGCACTTCCACTTCGTTATAGCCGGTTTCCGGCGAAATGACCATTTCCGCACCGCAGGCGATGGCGGTATACAGTGCCAGGTCGCCGCAGCGGTTGCCCATGACTTCAACGATCGAGCAGCGATGATGCGATGTGGAAGTATCTCTCAGTTTGTCGACGTTTTCCACACAGGTCCTCAGCGCTGTATCAAAGCCGATGGTGAAGTCGGTGCCCGGAATATCATTATCAATTGTGCCGGGCAGGCCGATGCAGTTGATGCCCTTTTTGGTAAGCGCCAGAGCGCCGCGGTACGAACCGTCACCGCCGACAACGACCAGGGCTTCAATCCCGGCCCGTTTCATGTTCTTGACGCATTCATCCTGAATGCCTTCTTCTCTGAATTCAGGCAGACGTGCCGAACCGAGCTTTGTGCCGCCTTTATCAAGGATTTCCGAAACGGATGAACGGGCCATAGGTTCAAATGTCCCTTCCAGAAGGCCGCGGTAACCATTATGAACACCGACAACCTCAACGCCGTTATTCAGCGCAATACGAGTGACTGCACGGATCGCCGCGTTCATGCCTGGCGCGTCGCCGCCTGAAGTCAATACACCAATTTTTCTGACCATAAAAGCCTCCAATTACTGTTTATATTTTACCAAACATGACTCTTAGTGTTAAGCCTGAATTGCTCTAGGCGGCAGATAAATTTTGTGGCCGTCATATGAAAAGGATTCCCGTAACGGGAATCCATGGTCAGGCACTGATCCTGCGGTCGCGGCCGCTCAGTTCAACAATCTCGGCCATTGCCCGGATGCGTTCGATGATCCGTTTTGCCTTGAGTTCGTCTTCATTGTTCTTCGTAAAGGTGAAATGCTGCTCAAGAGCGGTCAGGTCGCAGTTGGAGGTGAACCAGGTCAGGCTGCCGGCCTGGCAGCGCTGGTTCAGCAGCGTGAACAGCAGCGAATCACGGTTCCATTCGGTCGCGCTTTCCGCGCCAAGGTCATCAATGACGAGAAAGTCACAGTACATCAGTTTTGCAAAATCCTGCATATACTCGTTTTCGCGGATACGGGCAGCCATCTCGGAGACAAACCGCGGCCAGACGACAAAGCAGACCTTCTGGCCTTTTTTCGCAGCAGCGTTGGCGGCACAGGCGGCAAGGTACGTCTTGCCGGTGCCCATCGGGCCAAGAAGATAGACGCTGCGGTCAGCCTTCATCAGGTCAAAAACGCGGGCTGCCGTTACAAGGTACTTCTTCGCAGCACCCTTTTCTGCCTCGCTGTCAACCGCCTGTCTGAAACTGACCTTCAGCAGCCTGGGATCCATATGGCTGAAAAGGAAGCTGTCCTCATGGGCGGTAGCGGCTTCTTCTTCCCGCTGGTAACGGCAGGCCGTCAGTTCCGTTTTCACGATGCCGTCATAGATGAGGTTTTCATAGTATCCCTTCGTCTTCTGGGTGCATGTATCCAATCCCCGGCAGGCTGCGCACGGCAGGAAACCGTTGAGCCATCTTTCAACCGTATACGGATGCGATTCCACATAGGCTTCCGGAATATGGTTCCGCTTCATCATGCGCTGCAGGGTCAGGTTGTCTTTGAGCTGTCTGACCTTTTCTTCATTGTTTTTTGAAGCAGCCGCATAAGCGGCAAAGGTAAACTGTTCCATATGCTATTCTTCCTCACTCATATGCCGGCGGATTTCTGCCAGGGTCCGGTCATCAGCTGTTTCCTGATCGTAGTTGCCCTGTTCCTGATCGTAGATATACTGCGGCACATAGCTTTTCTTCTTATAGCCTGCCCAGCCTGTGTTCTTTTTCAGTTTCCGGGCTTTCAGGACCTGCTGCAGGGCTTCCTGCCTGGTTCTGACATTTTCTCTTGCCCACTGGCCGGCGACCATGTCGACAAACTTTCCGACCAGACGGTTGTCGGATTCTTCCAGCACATATTCGACAAGGGTATTGATCACCTCATTGGAGAAGTTCATCTCCAGTGACAGCTTTTCAATGACCTTCTTGTCGGCCAGCGTGACGGCTGCGCCTTTCTGTCTTGACTGCAGGAAGCTGACCGGCGGCAGTGCGTATGGATCTTCCTCATTGTTTTCATCCGGCTTTTCCTTTTCGGCCAGGCGGATCAGCTTCTCCTGATCAAGCGGCGCCATGATCTTGCGCCTGTTTTCGTCAAGTGCCGTGCAGGCCTTCATGACCAGCACGCACATTTTTTCCGGCGAAAGGCCGTAAATGGTTGCCAGACGGCCGATCAGGCGCAGGTTTTCGGTTGTCCTTTCCTCAATCGGAAAGGTCAGCCTGGTAACTGCCGCAAAGAACTTATCATAATCAAAGCGAATGTCGATCTCGTCGTCATGAAACTGAACGGCCGGCCTGACCTTCTGGTAATTGACGGCATAGTCCATGCCGATGCGCACCGTATCCGCAAGACGGGTGATATCACGGTAGCCGTTGACGGATACAGAAGTACTGTTGAGCTTGTGCAGGGAGTTTTCAGCCTGGCGCATGCCGACATTGGACTGCAGCGTCAGCCAGAGGCTGCCGGTCGCCAGGAACGCCGAAGCGCATAGAGGCGGCTGCAGTTCGAACAGATACATGCTGCGGGATTCCATCACCCGCTGATAGACCTTCACCAGCGCATGCTCTTCCAGCACGGCCAGATTGCTGTCAA
>JAFWCP010000341.1 GCA_017536845.1 Solobacterium sp.
ATACCGCTGTCGTCATCGGCAACCCGCTTGGAACTCTGGGCGGAACCGTCACCGACGGCATCATCTCTGCCTTAAGCAGAGAGGTTGTCATCGACAACGAAGCCATGGAACTGATCCAGACCAATGCTGCCATCAACAACGGCAACTCCGGCGGCGGCATGTTCGACGGCAACGGCAACCTGATCGGCATCGTCAATGCGAAAGACTCCGGCACCACAAGCTCCGGTGCCGTCATCGAAGGCCTTGGCTTCGCCATCCCGATCAATACTGCGATGGAAGTGGCTGAAGAACTCATCAACAACGGCAAGGTGACCAACAGAGCTACTCTGGGTGTATACCTGACTGAAAGCACAAGCGCCTACTTCAACTACCCTGCCGGCCTGTATATCACGGAAATCATCACCGGTTCCGGTGCTGAGAAAGCTGGCCTGCAGCCTTATGACAGAATCGTCTCGGCTGATGGCGAAGAGATCATGTCCTATGTTGACCTGCGCTGGGTCATGCGCAATAAGAAGGTCGGCGATTCCATTGATCTTGTTATCGAAAGAAACGGCGAGCAGATGGATATCACGGTAGAACTTACCGGTACCATGGAATAAGCAGACAAAAACGACAGCACACGCTGTCGTTTTTTGTACTTCCTCTGTCAGTTTGCTGCATATCTGGCCACAGCCGTCAGACCGTGGTGCACCATAATCTGAATGCGAACCACAATATTGAGGTAATTATCCATCATTCCGGCCTTGATCCAGTCAAGCATCGTTCCTACAATGGCATAGGAGTAAAACTCCGTAATCATTCGGCGGTCGTTTTTCTCAATTGTCTGAGCATAACGCTCATCCAGAATGGTTGTCAGGGTCCGTCGTGACAGCCTGAGCAGAATATCACCAAGGATCTCTCTGGAACGCGAATAATAGATGCGTTCAACCATTTTGGCCTTGCACTGCATGAACTGGAAAACCGCCCTGAATTTGTCCGCCCATTCATCGTTCGGCGACATTTCGGTGATACTTTCCAGATGGCAGGTAAAGATCCATTCGATCAGATCATTAACATCTGAAAAATGATAATAAAAAGTCTGCCTGTTCAAGCCGCATAAATCAGTAATGTCCGTGATCGTCACTTTATCAAGTGATTTCGACTTTAATACTTCTTCAAATGCTTTTGCAAGCTGCTGTTTAGTAGATTCCATTTCAATCCTCATCCCTCACCTATTGTATCATGAACTGATTGAAAAAAGTATTTGCCTTTTTGAAAAAGAATGGTATTATATATAAGCGCTATGCGGGAATACCCAAGCGGTTGAAGGGGCAGGCTTGGAAAGCTTGTAGATCGGTAACACGGTGCCAGGGTTCAAATCCCTGTTCCCGCGCCATAGAAAAACCGGAATTAGTCCGGTTTTTTTCTTTTTCTGCAGATGAAAGGCCGGCAGCGCCGGCCCTGTTCAATTATTCCATCGGGACAACAATTTCCCTGTAAAGCTTGCGGAAGAATACAAGCGTCATCATTAACGACATCAGTTCAGCGATCATGAAGCACCACCACACATTTGCCAGCACACCTGTCTTCGCCAGCAGCCAGGCCACCGGGATCAACACGACAATCTGACGGGCAATGGATACAAACAGAGAGTAGATGCTCTTGGCAAATGCCTGAAAGATGGATCCCATAACGATTGCCACAGCCGCAATCGGGAAATGCAGGCTGATTGTCCGCAGCGCACCGATGCCGATTGTCATCATATCGTCAGACGCGTTGAAAAGCTTTAACAGCTGTACCGGGAAC
>JAFWCP010000342.1 GCA_017536845.1 Solobacterium sp.
CATTTTAGTACTTCTATTATTATTAGGGCTGTGGAAACTGTGGAAAAGTCCCGCCGGCCCTTGATTTTCCTGACAAAACGGTGTGGGAAACACTGTGGAAAACCTGTTGATAACTTTTTCAGTGGCGGCCCAGCGTCTTTTCGATCTGGGATACTGCATCGGCGAAGACAGAGCCTTTGTGGATCTCGTCTTCCACTTTTGTGCATGCCGCAATGACGGTGGAATGGTCCCGGCCGCCGAATTCTTCCCCGATCCGTTCGTAGGAAATGTCCAGCAGCTTGCGGCAAAGATATATCGAAATGTGCCGGGCGTTGGCAATTGCCTTGGTGCGGGTGCGGGAGGTGATCTGCGATTTTGTCAGGCCATAGTATTCAGCCACTTCGCGGATGATGATATCCGGTGACAGGCCGGATTTTTCGGAAACAACCGCCTGGCCCTTCAGGGCGGACATGACGGTTTCCAGACGGATGGCGCCGCCGTCTTTCTGGAACTCAATGGCATAGAAAAGCACCCTGTTCCAGGCCCCTTCCAGATCACGGACATTGCCGGAGAAGTTGCGGGCGATGAAGCTCAGGCCTTCTTCTTCCACATATTCTTCATGATAGCCGGCGGATTCGATCTTCTTGCGCAGGATGGCAAGCGAGGTTTCGAATTCCGGGGAATCGATGCCGACGGTCAGGCCGGAGGAAAAGCGTGTCTTCAGACGGTCTTCCAGGCCTTTGATCTCACCCGGGCGCCGGTCGGAAGCCAGAACCACCTGCCGGCCGGTGTTGATCATCTCGTTATAAATGGAGAAGAAGATCTCGTGCGATTTCTCCTTGCCGGCAAGGAACTGGATGTCATCCATCAGCAGCACGTCAATGCCGTAGAGGGTCTGTTTGAATTCATCAATCTTGTTGTCACGGATGGCATTGACCACCATTTCCACAAAGTGGAGCGATTCCGTGTAATAGATGACTTTGGAAGGATCACGATCCTTGATATAATTGCACATGGCCATCATCAGATGGGTTTTTCCCAGTCCTGAATTGCCGTAGATAAACAACGGGTTGTAATAGGAGCCGGGTTTGACCGAGCAGGCCAGAGCTGCTGCTTTGGCTTCCCGGTTGCAGTCACCGACAATAAAGTTGTCGAATTTCTTGTCTTCCTGTATACGAACAGGCCGCCATTCATCCGGTATCCGGGGATTGACCGGAGTCTTGAGCTTGCTCAGTTCTGATTTCTGCAGAATCTCAATCGTTGGTTTGGTATCCAGCGCAAGAGTATCCATGAACGCATACATAATGCTTTCTGTCTGATCAATGATGATCGACTTCGCGATCTGGTTCTCCGCGACAATAATAATCTTTGACTTCTGCATACTGAATATACGTGAAGGCAAATAGAAGCTCCTGCAGATCTCGGTTTCGATGAAACCGTGGTCCATCAGATACTTTACTACCTTTTCCCATACTTCGGAAAAATACTGTTCTTCATTCATACTCATATACGCTGCTCTCAATTCTATGGCCTATATTCTATGTGATGGCGCAGAAAAAATCCAGTAGGTTCTGTTGTAAAAAAAGTTATCCACAAAAATTGTATAAATCCAAACTTGTCAACCATCTTTCAGAAAGTTTTCCACATTCCCACAGTTTCAACAGTGGAAAACTTGTGGAGAAATTTTGTCCACATTGTGGAAAACTTCAAAACCGGTGGAAAACGTGCTGGCGGAAAAGTGTTTCCCACAGGCTTTCCCACAGCCGCGAAGCCTTGTATTTCAAGGGCTGAAACGACTTTTCCACAGTTTTCCACATATGTGGGAAACTCGGTTTGTGGGAAGTGGGTAACCTGTTGAAAACTATGTGGAAAACTCAGAAATTCCGGTGGAAAAGGTTGAAAACAGGGGTGAAAATGGCTGTGGAAAGAATATTTATCCACAATTGAAATCCGTCTCATGACGTGATATCTGGTATAAGACCCGGGATCCTTCCTGTCTGAAGAGGAAAGCAAGCAAGATCGTGGATTTCTCATTTATCAACAATTTCCGGTATACAGCTTCAGATCACCGGTTTTGTTTCGTTATGCAGTCTGGACAGAACCGGGCAGAAAAGGACAGGTTCGTGTTTCTGATCTCAGCTATCATGATACCGTCAGAAAGGAGAAAAGACAATGGAATGGGTGACATGCATACGCAGGGCCATAGCGTTTATGGAGCAGCATCTGGAAGAGAATATCAGTGCGCAGGATGTGGCTGACCAGGTTTTCCTGTCGCCCTTTTTCCTCCAGCATGGCTTTGCCGTGATGACCGGATACGGGATCATGGAGTACATTCGAAACCGCCGGCTGTATATGGCAGCGCTGGATCTGAAGCATACGGAGGATAAGGTCATCGACATTGCCCTGCGTTATGGCTATGAGACGCCGGAGAGCTTTACGAAGGCGTTTACCCGCTTTCATGGCTTTTCGCCAAGGCAGGTAAGGGCAGGTGCATCTTTCAGGTCCTTTCTTCCGCTGACCATCAGTATTTTGATTCAAGGAGGAAGTCAGTTGGATTACACGATCACAACCATGTTTCCGTTCAGGGTCATCGGGTTTCAGAAGATCTTTGACAATGAAACAGCCTATGCGGAAATCCCGAGGTTCTGGGATGAAATCTGTGCCAGGTATGCGGACAATGTCTATGCCGGCAATGCGCCGGCCAATCCTTATGAGCAGGCCATCGTTGACCACTGCATCGGTGAATACGGTATCTGCATTGATGATATCGGTGAAGGCCGTTTCCGCTATCTGATTGCCGGCACGTATACCGGCGGCGCGGTGCCGGATGGCATGGTACTGTATGAATTCCCGCAGAGCAGCTGGGCGGTGTTTTCCTGCATCGGCCCGGTGCCGGAAACACTGCAGAACCTCAATACCAGGATCTTCAGAGAATGGCTGCCGGGCAATCCGGAATATGAACTCTGCGGCAATGCCAGTGTGGAATGGTATGACTGTATTCATGGGGAAAAAACCGATCCGGACTACCGCAGTGCTATCTGGGTGCCGGTGAAGAAGAAAGGATGAGAACGCCTCTGTTTCGCCAGGGGCGTTTTTTCCCGTATACCAGAAAATGTCTGAAGTGAATCCTGCTGCCGGGTTTATCCGGAACCGGGTAATGAAAAACCAGCCGGCCGGCTGGTTTTACACTGTTCTTACTTCTCTTTGTCTGCGATGTACTTGATGCAGATATGACGCTTGGAGCCTTCCCCTTCGGATTCGGTGCGGATGTTTCTCCATTCGTTCAGGGTCTTATGGATGACCTTGCGTTCGTCATTGGGCATCGGGTCAAGGGCAACGTCGACGTGCGATCTCTGGACCTGCTTGGCAATCCTCTTGGCGATGCCGCGCAGCTTGGCGTAACGGTCTTCCTTATAATGGTTGATATCGACCAGGATGTCGATCCTCTTCTTGAAAGCGGTGTTGACGGCAGCTCTTACAACAGTGTTGAACGCGGCCAGGGTCTTGCCCATCTTGCCGATCAGGACGGCGTTGTTGTCAGCGTTGAGGTTGATGATGAAGCCGTCTCTTCTTTCTTCGATGGCAACTTCAATGTTCAGTTCGATGCCGGTAAAGAATTCGCCCAGGTAATCGAAGATGAATTCCTTGACATCATCCATGGTGAATACTTCAGCGGTAACACTGCTGCCGATGCCGAGAAGGCCTTTCTTTTCTTCGGTGATCGTGTAATTGATGTCTTCAACTTCACATGCTTTGTCAGATGCGGCAAGCTGAAGGAGCTCTTCGATGGTTTTCGCAGTATAGGTTGTCATTTCTTCTTTGCTCCTTTCTGTTCAGATGCATCAATGACTTTCTGAACGATCAGTGTTTTGGTAATCATCACGAGTGAGTTGATAGCCCAGTAGAGGGTCATTGCCAGCGGCAGCATCAGACCGAACAGGAAGATCATGACCATGGAGCTGAGCATCATGGTCTGCATCTGGCTGTTGTCCGTCTCATGCGGGCGGCGGTGCTGTTTTTTCGCTGCTTCTGCTTCTTTTCTCTTCTGGATGATCTGGGTGATCATGGTGGAGAGGATGTGCAGCAGGACCATGACGACAAACAATCCGAGGTATACCCAGCCCTGGGTATCGCCGCTGAGGATGCTCTTGATGCCGGCCAGCGTCTGGGTGCCAAGGCTGACGCCTAAGAAGGTACCGGTTGCGACAGCTTCCGAACGATGCACGGCGTGATAGACCGCGATGATGATCGGGAACTGGATGAACAGTGTAAGCATGGATGACATCGGGTTGACGTCATACTTCCTGTACAGCTGCTGCATCTCTGCGCCCATCCGCATCTTCGAGTTGTTGTCGTTGCGGCCTTCATACTTGCGCTGGATCTTGTTCAGTTCCGGCTGCAGAAGCTGCATCCTCTGTGTGCTGAGGGTCGATTTGAATGTCGCCAGGGCTACAAGGGCGTTGACGACGAAGGTTACCACAGCAATTGCGCCGCCGACGCCGACATACGGCGTGAGGCGGTTGATCGCCTGTGCAAAGCTCCAGGTAAAGATCGCGTTAAACCAGTTTTCCGACTGGAATGTTTCGGCGAAGGTAGTCGTTGACTTGATCAGGATTACCTGCCCGTTTTCATCCGTGGGAACCGCACAGCCGGAAGCCGTGAGCACAACGAGGACCACAGTACCCAGCAGGAGCAGTTTCCTTGTCCGGGAATTCATCTTCATAATTTCTCCTTAAGTTAAGCTATACCATTTTAGCTTTTGCCAGTAGTTTTTCCAAGCTATTTTTATTCGTTTCAAAGCTGTTTTGCTTATAGCCGAAACGAATAATCAGAATGCCGTCAAACCCGCACTGTTCAAAGTCAATCAGTTCCTGGCACATCATCCTGACCTGACGTTTGTACAGGTTTCTGGTAACGGCATCGCCGATCTTCTTCGAAAGGGATATACCGATTCTTGTTTCTGCTTCCTTCTTCTTCCGATAGTACAGGACGAATGAGTTTCCGGCGACCTTGTTCGCCTTGCGGATCATTTCCTGGAACTCCTCATTCTTTCTGATTCTGTTCTTCTTTTTCATACGAAGTTTTAAAAAAACCGCCTTGCCGGCAGTTTCCTTTTAAGCAGATAATACCTTTCTACCCTTAGCACGGCGTCTAGCGAGTACTTTTCTTCCTCCCACAGTTGCCATGCGGGTTCTGAAGCCATGGTCGGCTTTCGCTTTTTTCTTGCTTGGCTGGTATGTTCTCTTCATTTCATGCCACCTCCAATACTTTATACATGATGAAAACAATGCCTATGTATAATAAGCGAAAGCTATTTGCTTGTCAATCAAAAAGAATGCGATCGAATGTAAAATATTGGTTGCAAATCCAATCAGTTGGATTTTTCGATGCTTATCTGACAATTCCGAAGAATTCTTCGAAGGTTGCGTCCTTGCCCATCGCATAGATGGAATTGGCGGTGATGGTTCCGACATAGCGGAAATGCCACGGCCGGAAGCTGTAGCCGGTGTATTTTTCCTTGCCTTCCGGGTAGCGCAGGATGAACCCATAGTTGTGGGCATTCTCGCAGAGCCAGGCAAAGGCTTCGGTATCCGCAAACGACATGCTTTCCGTGCCGCTGGGGTCATCGGTGAAATCCAGGGCCAGGCCGGTCTGATGTTCGGAATGGCCGGGTTTGTCCACCAGGCTGGCAACCGCCTTTTCGCCAAGCAGGTCGGCCCGGCTGCGGTAGTAATCCTGCTGGTCATCATAGCTGCGGTAGGCAGCCATCAGGTACAGACTGATTTCCGCTTCCTTGGCGGCTTTGATCATTTCCTGTGCCTTGACCCCGACTTCCTGGCGCATGGACAGCACTTCCGAAGTGGAAGGGATGTAAGGTTCATAAAGGTCTGAGGGAACATAGGTCGAAGGCAGAGGATGTTTTTTATCCACGAATACGGTATAGCTGTCAGCTGAAGTCAGTTCCGGATCCAGCGGGGAATAGACAGCGTCAAGCTGGGCTTCACTGTTGACTTTCGGTTCATTGTCAACCGGCTTAACGTCTGATCCCAGGCCGGAAGTCAGCTTGAGTATGAGGAAGGCAGCACAAAGAAGTCCCAGAATCATGAGCAGGGAGACGGTGCTGATACGGTTTGTATTTTGGCTTCTTTTCATGGTCAGTATTTTATCACACTTCCGTAAGGGTGTATGTGTTACTTGAAATATGCCCTGATTTGTAAGAAAATGTTGATGTTTTACATGGAGGTATGAACTATGCTGAGAATGCTGCTGTGGGCAATGCTGATATATCTGATTATGAGTATGTTCCTGAACCGGAAGATGCAGGCCGGGAACCCGCTGATTGACCTTGTCAAGAAGATCAAAGACCGTAATGAATTCTTCACTGCGGCGGATGAACTGATTGCGTCCGATGACGTGGTCACCGCCAACAAGGCCAGATGCGTCAAGCTCTGGGGCATGACCTATCATGAAGAGTATGACAGCTTCGAACAGCTGGTTAATGAAATCAATCCCGATGAACTGATTTCCGGTGATAAGATCACCGACAATGAAGATTCGTTCTTCTACCTGCTGCTGGGAATTCCCAACATGCTGGCGGGAAAGGGAAGAAATGAAGAACTGAAACTGCTGCAGGAAAAAATGCAGCCGTACCGGGAAAAGCTGAAGAACCAGATGGTCGTCCTGCTTTCGGAAGGCTGCGACCATATGTATGCCGGTGAACCGGAAGAAGGCCGCAAGGTGTTTGAACGCATCCTGGAAGGTGAATATGAAGGATATTCCTACAACAAACAGCTGATCGGCCTGTACAAGCAGATCTGTGCTGCCGAGCTTATAAATATTTATAAGGAAACAGGTGAAACTGAGAAAATCGATGACCTGAAGGATCTCGTCCAGGAGTTTGCCAACAGCGGTGTCGGCCAGAGATGGATCGCCAACATCGGCCTTGCGGATGAGTTCCTGACCGACAGTCCGGAAGAGGATACAGAGAGCGAGGGCAAAGAATGAAGCTCATTGTCGGATTGGGAAATCCCGGCAAGGAATATGAAAAGACAAGGCACAACAGCGGTTTCATGGCAATTGAGCGTCTGGCGGATAAACTGGGCGTTTCAATCACAACGTCAAAGTGGAACGCGTTGATTGCCAATACGAATATCGCCGGCCAGGGCGTCGTGCTGATGAAACCGCTGACGTATATGAATGAATCAGGCAATGCCGTCATCCAGGCAGTTCATTTCTATAAACTGGATCCGTCGGATATCCTGATCATCCATGACGACATGGATCTGCCGACCGGTTCGCTGCGCATCCGCAAAAAAGGAAGCAGCGGCGGCCAGAAGGGCATGAAATCCATCATCGCCCATGTCGGTACGGATGATATCAACCGCATCCGGATCGGCGTCGGCCACAGCCGCCGGGGCAGTCATGATGAAGTCCCCGACTGGGTGCTTTCACCGGTGCCGAAAAGTGAACAGGAAGTCTTCCAGACCGCTGTTGCCGCAGCGGCGGAAGCGGCATATGCCTGGGTATCGGAACCGATTGACCAAGTCATGTCGAAGTACAACATCAAAATCAAGGAGGAAGCGTTATAACGAAAAATACAGGAATGCCTTCCTGGCTGTTTGAAGCTCTGAAGGAAAATGCTGCGGTAAAGCAGCTGGATCAGCACAAAGGGGTGCTGCCGCTGACGTCTCTGATTGAGGAAGCCCTGGTGATCAGTGCCTCCTATCAGAAAAAGCCCAGGCCCATGCTTGTCGTAAAACAGAACCTGTATCAGGCACAAAGGCTTTATGACCGGGTCTCATCACTGCTCCCGGAAAGCTGCTGTGCCCTTTTTGGCGCGGACGAATCCCTGCGGGTTGAGATCATCGCTTCTTCCCCGGAAACCATGGCGGCCAAGGTGGACACCCTTGCCTCCCTGATGGAAAACCCGAACCAGATTGTCATCACCTGTCCTTCCGGATATCTGCGCCAGCTTCCTCTGCCGGAGAAGTTCGGAAAAGGCTGTTTTGTCCTGAAAACCGATGATGTCATGGACATGGATGACCTCAAACGCCGTCTGATTGCCGGCGGCTACCAGCAGACATCGCATATTGACCACCCGCTGACCTTTGCCGCAAGAGGAGGCATCGTGGATGTCTATACCATCAACTATGATGACCCGGTGCGGATTGAATTCTTCGATACGGAAATCGAGTCTATCCGTTTCTTTGACGTTGTGTCCCAGAAGACAAAGAAGGTGACTGACCAGGTACGGATTGTGCCGGCTTCCGACCTTCTGTTTGATGAAGAGGATATTGCTGAAATCCGTCAGAAGGCGGTGAAGATTCTGGAAAACCGTGAGGACAAGGATCTGTTCGGTGCGGTGGAAACCGACCTGATCACTATGGAGTCGCATGTCATAGACAAGGGCATGTATCCCTACCTTGCCCTGCTTGATCAGACGGCAGGAATCTGGGACTACATGGACAATCCGACCATTATCCTCTCTGATGCGGAAAAGATCAGGGAAGGGATTAAGAAGCTGAATGAGGATACCATTGCCTACATTCAGGAGATGGTGCAGGAAAAGAAACTGCTGCCTAAATTCATGCTGTACCATGATCCGGAAAGAATTCCCTGCCGGAAAATCGAAGAGAGCCCCTTTGCGAAGAACACCGCCATGATTGAAGAGGTGCATCTTCCCAACGAAACGCTGGATACGAAAATCCGCATTGCCGCAAAGGAAAAACGGGTCGTTATCGCCTTAGGCCGCAAGGAAATGGAAATGGCCGCAGCTGCCTGCAGGGAAAGTGAGATCGGTTATCACATGATGGGTGAAGAACCGGATGACGGGCTGCAGTTTGCTGCGTTTGCCATGTCGGAAGGGTTCCGGCTGGCGGATGAGGACCTGACTGTCTATACGGCGAAGGAACTGTTTGAAATCCGTCATCGGACCGGCAGGTATGAAAAGAAATTCGCAAGTGCCGAACTGATCCACCACTATGATGAACTGGAAAAAGGAGATTACGTGGTTCATTCCCAGTATGGGGTCGGGCAGTATGTCGGCATTGAAACAAGAGAGGTGCAGGGCAATACCCGTGATTTCCTGCGGGTTGTCTACGCCGGCAATTCCGAACTGCTGGTGCCGCTGGAACAGTTCCGGCTGGTCAGGAAGTTCGTCTCCCGGGAAGGCGTTGTCCCCAAGCTGAACAAGCTTGGCACAACCGAGTGGCAGAAGACAAAGAAACGTCTGGAAAAGAATGTCGACAACATTGCCGAACGTCTGGTCGCCCTGTATGCCGACCGGCGTGAACATATCGGGCATGCCTTCTCGAAGGATAATGAAATGACGGTGAAGTTTGAAAATGCCTTCCCGTACGAGCTGACCCCCGACCAGCAGAAGGCGGTGGAAGCAGTCAAAAAGGATATGGAAAGCGACCTGCCGATGGATCGTCTGATCTGCGGCGATGTCGGTTTCGGCAAGACGGAAGTTGCCGTACGGGCATCGTTCAAGGCAGTGGCGGACGGCAAGCAGGTTGCCGTATTATGTCCGACCACCATCCTTGCCGAACAGCATTTCAAGACCTTTACCGAACGTTACAAAGGCCAGCCGGTGACCATCCGGATTCTCGACCGGTTTGTCACCCCGCTGAACCAGAAGCTCTATATTGAAGAAGTGAAAACGGGCAGGGCGGATATCCTGATCGGCACGCACCGGATCCTCTCAAAGGATGTCGTGTTCAAGGATCTCGGCCTGCTGGTGGTGGATGAAGAACAGCGTTTCGGCGTGGAGCATAAGGAAAAGATCAAATCGCTGAAAAGCGCCATTGATGTGCTGACCCTGAGCGCAACGCCGATTCCCCGTACCCTTCAGATGAGCCTGGTCGGCATCCGCTCGATGTCGCAGCTCGACACGCCGCCGCTGAACCGGTATTCCGTACAGACGTATGTCGTGGAAAAGAATCTCGGCCTGATTGCGGATGCCATCCAGAAGGAAATGGCAAGAGACGGTCAGGTGTTCTACCTTCACAACAATATTGATATGATCTATAACACGGCCCGGACGATCCAGAACCTTGTCCCTGAGGCAAGGGTGGATGTCATCCACGGCCGCATGAACCGGACGGAAATCGAAGACGTCATGTACCGGTTTGTCGCCCATGAATCGGATGTGCTGGTGTGTACGACCATTGTGGAAAACGGCATTGACATTCCCAATGTCAATACCATCCTGGTGGAAAACGCCCAGGACTTCGGCCTGGCACAGATGTACCAGATCAAGGGCAGGGTCGGCAGATCAAATCGTCTGGCCTATGCCTATCTGATGATCCCGGAAAGAAAAAACCTTTCTGAAGTGGCGTCCAAGCGTCTGCAGGCAATCAAGGAATTTGCCCGTCTTGGCAGCGGCTACAAGATTGCCATGCGTGACCTGACCATCCGCGGCGCCGGCGACCTGCTTGGCGCCAACCAGTCCGGCTTCATTGATACCGTCGGCATTGACATGTATGTGGAAATGCTCGACCGGGCTATCAAGGCCAAACAGGAAGGCAAGGCCATTGTCCGTGAACCCGAACCGCCCAAGCCGATTCAGATTTCCAAGACCAGTT
This sequence comes from Solobacterium sp., assembly GCA_017536845.1. Next base: position 10,566 of record JAFWCP010000342.1, read on the forward strand.
ATATCCCGGCCGGGTTTGCGGCCAATGATTATGATAAACTGGAGCTGTATCAGAAGATCGATGCCCTTTCCAGTGAAGAGGAAATTGAAGACTGCAGGAAAGACATCATCGACCAGTACGGCCGGCTGCCGGATGAGGTGGATGCATTGTTTATGAAGAAGAGTCTGGATCTGAAACTGCGTGACCCGGTCATCTTCCGCTATCGGGAAGAGCCGGACCGCTGTGTTGTCGAGCTGACGGAAGAGGTCTCCTCCAATATGGATGGCGTCAGGCTGTTTGAAGATCTGCACAGGCTGAAAAAAGACATCAGCCTCTCTTATCTCAAGGGCAGGATCCAGCTGTATATTCCGCGGAACCGACGTATCAATTATCTGGTTCTGACCGCAAAGGCAATTGATGTTGCCAAAGGAGCAATCAAAGTATGAGGATTGACAAGTATCTCAAGTCAAGCAGAATCCTGAAACGCAGGGCAGTATCGAAGGAACTTGCCCTCAATGAACGGGTGGAAATCAACGGCCGGGTGGTCAAGCCGTCCCATGAAGTCAATGTCGGGGATGTTGTGACCATCACGTTCGGCAACCGGAAGATCGAAATCCGTGTCTTATCCGTGCAGGAAGTGAAAAAGAAGGCAGATGCGGCGTTAATGTATGAACTGATCAGTGAGACCAGACTGGAAGCGCCGGCACCGACAGAGTATAATAATGAAGACGGGAAAGGAGACTGAACCATGGCAAAGAAGAAGAAAATCAAAAGGTCCTGGGGCAAGACGATGATCGGGTTCCTCCTGATCGCGGTTTCCGCCTATCTGTTATACCTTGTAGGTAATGAAGTGTTCACAACCATTACCCTGCGCCGGCAGCTGGAAGAAGTCCAGCTGAAGCTGCAGGAAATGCAGGATGAAAACAATTATCTGGTCAACCAGAAGGCCAAGCTGATGGATCCGGACTATGTGGAAAGCTATGCCCGTTCCAACTATATGTTCTCCAAAGACGGCGAAGCTGTCTTCTATCTGCCGCAGGATGCAAACAAATGAAGAAGACAATCCTGATCCTTATTGGCAGCCTGTTTCTGTGCGGCTGCCGGCAGATTACCGAAGCGTTTGTCAAGCTTCCGGAAGAAGAGAGCGTTGTCATTGATGAGCCTGTATCTGTCGGCCCGGAAGAGTCTGACAATGACTACAGCCTGCATCCTGATGATGTGACAGACTATGACCGCCGGGCCATCACCGCCCTGATCAACGCCAAACTGCGTCAGGACTTCGGCAAGAACAACTATTACCCGGTCAATGCCGACAGCCTCATGTTTGAGAAAAAAGACGGCATCATTACCGCCAGCGGCGAATACACTGCCAAAGGGGAAGGCGGCTGGCAGAAAGTGCCGTTCTCCTGGCAGTATGATGACCGCAATGTCGAATATGTCCTGCTTGAAGATCATTCCGGTGACGATGTCAACCTGGACGAACATACCGATGAATCCGGGGAAAAGGGCAAGGAGAAAAACGGTGCCCTGGTGGAACCGGATAAGACATATACCTGCCGGGCAGGTTCGGGCATCTCCATTACTGCCAACCACAGCGGCGAGGGATATCTGACCATCCAGATTGTCGACATGGACGGCAACCTGGTCCAGACGGTGTTTGATGATACCGGCGATTTCAACGAAACAAGAAGGACCGACCTGGAAACCGGCAGCTATCAGATTTATATGAAGCGTACCGGAGGCGGGTCATGGGGCTTCAGCTACAGCGGCTATTGATCGAAGTTATTCCGAAAGATCACCTCTCGAGTTTTCATAACATTCAAATTACGCCTGATTCCACCAATTATGGTGCTGAATCAGGCGTTTTTCGTTGATTTTCATCCAGAATATGATTTCCGGTTTTGCATGATTTCCCCGTATTAAATCGAAAGTCGCTTAATTAGGCCGTCGTGGCGCGAAGCGATCAGATACCCCGGCCGCGAGCTTGTCGGGCGGGCAAACGTCCCGTGGATGTTTGAGGCTTGCCCAGGGTAATTCATTCAGGGCAATATCTGATCAGGGAACTGAAAAGGAGTATACCTGAAGCTGCCGGGCTGATCCCATTCACAATGTAACAGAGAAAACACAGCATGGTAAGGTGAAAATGCCTCTTAATGAAAAATTGAGAGATGTTTTTTCATAAAACTCAGAATAAACAAGACATCGCCGTCAGGTCGTTTTTGTTTGAACACTGGCAAAGAGATCAACCACCTGAACGAAGAGGTTGTAGAATACAGCTAAACATAATGCAATTTATATGTAGAGTGATATCTTATGTGCATTTTAAAACAGACCTACAAATGAGGCTGCAGTGCGATTATCAGGCATGTCACTCTGTAACTTCAATACATTAAACTATTACGATTATGTATGGATCCGGCTGCATGACCAAGCGGTACATACTGCGGTAACGATGAAAATCGCTGCTGTATACAGCTTTGACTGCAGAAACAATGGTGAAAGGAAAGGGTTGAAAATAGCATACAGCAAAGCAGCTGTAATTGCCGCAGAAAGAAATGCCGGTGTAAAGGAGAGCTGTTTTGATAAGAGAATTGTGGCTGAAGACAGAGCCATAAGGAAGATAAACTGATTGACGAAGAACAATGTCAGATATAGCCGTATATCCATTTCGGATTCAATCGGGAAATACTGGTTTACCGGTGCTTTGATAATTGTGATATCCATGTATTTCGTAAACTTCATGTACCGCCCGCCGTACACAATGAAAATGACCGTCAGTATGTTTATGGCTGCAATCAGGAGGATGAAAAAGGCATAGGTTTTCTTTTTCCTTGACGTTTCGGCAAGTACTGCAATCATACTGTGGTATCGGTTCTGCCCTAGTATGGCGGAAAGAAGCAGCACCGGAATTACCGTCATGGCATACAGGACAGCCCGGTACAGCTGCGAGTCTGTCTGCAGCCAAAGTTTGACAGCTTCTGTGTTCTGGTATACGGTTCCTTTTGACTGATAAATATCCATGATTTCCTCATAGACGGTTTCAAAGGCGTCTTTTCGTGATGCGTCATAACTGTATTGAGCAACCATAGCCTGTTCTTCTTCTGTCAGGGTGTTGTTCATGATGTGTTCCTGCAGGGCGTTGATCCTTACGGATGCATCATCGATGCGGGCTTTTTCCGCCGTTAATCCGGCAATTGTATTTTCATTGAGCGGGCCGTAATACCGGCTTCTTTCGCTGTTCAGCTGCCGCTGTCGAGAGGATTCTGTAACGGTATAGCTACGGATGTCATACAGGTGATATCCCGCCAGCAGCAAGAAAACCAGCAGTCCTTTTTTCACGATCATGGCGTCATGCATTTCACGCAGGAAGATATTGGTGATATGGAGGCGAAGATGTCTTCGCAGCAGCAGTGTCTTTGCGGTTTTTCCCTGCCTGAGATATAAAAAGGCAAATGCCGAAAACACAATGATAACAGCAGCGGGCAATCCGGCCAAGGACCAGATTGCGAAAGCGTCTTCATACACCCCTGCAGACTTTGCCCCCAGCAAGGGGAAAACATTCCATTTTTTCAGATATGCCAGCGGTGAGGCGATGCTGATGAAATGAAAAGAAAGATATTCTGCCAAAAGGAATATGCCGGTTATCGTAAAAGCAAATACCGTATGTCCGCTGATCTGCCGCAGCAGCAGGTACCCTCCCACCATCAGCAGCACCGTCAACATGCCAATCACCATGGTTAAGAACAAGTATGTGTATGCATCAAGATGTGTAAAGGTATCTTTGTATCCGTATATGAGCTGCACCGGTGTATCTAAAGCCAGCCCGAGAGAGTGCATGAATACGGCCTGCATCAGGAATACCACAGCAAACATGCTTATCGTAAAGAACAAAAGGGTAATGAACTTCTGCAGAAACAGCTTGTGGATGCCGGTGGCAGACGTGGCATACAGCGGCAGAAAATCGGTATCCTGATCCTGTATGAGGATCCTTCCGGCTAATATGATCGTCGCTGCAAGAAGGAAAACATTTATGGCTAGGGCGGACTGCGTAAAGAACAAAAATGGAATATCGTTTACAAAGCGGATATCCAGTGACCTGGCATATTCAAGATACGCACGCTGTTCAGCCAGTGCCGCCTGATCCGCAGGATCAGAAAACAGGCGGGAGTTCTGTTTCTTTTCAATAACCTCAATACTGCTGTTCAGACTTTCATAGTATGAGACTGCCTGTTCAGCACGTGGAAAGAGAATGGTTATGTCAGACCTGTAAAACGAAAGATAACTGTTCAGGTCTGTTTCAGTGTTCAGCCAGCCGCTGTTTAAAGCCGCATTCAGGGAATCGACATCCTGCTGATAATCCCTTGCAGTTGGATAGATGCCAAGACATTCAACGATCATCAATATCAGCAGGCAGGCATACAGAAAAGCCGCGAGCGGACTGATCAGTGTTTTCTTCAGTTCGGTAAACATATTATCCCAGCCAGTCCAGATAAACATCATCCATCGTCGAAGGGACTCGGTACTCGTGTTCCTGACGGGAAATATAGCGAGTTTGTGTACGTCCGTCAATGACAGATGTATTTACAAGCTGTATGGCAGGATCCTCGCGGATCAGCTCTTCGGCAGGACGGTCAGATATATATACTTTCGTTTTTTCAAGCAGTTCTTTCTGCGTTGCATTGATGAGCAGTTTCCCGCTTTTCATTATTAAGATCCGGCTGGCAATAAATTCGATGTCCGACATCATGTGCGTGGCCAGGATGACAATTTTACCCGGCGCTGCATCAGCAATGATTTTGCGAAAATTCCTGCGCTCCACCGGGTCAAGTCCGGCGGTAGGCTCATCGAGAAGAAGGATATCGGGATCATTCAGCAGCGCCTGGGCAATGAGTACTCTCTGCCGCATACCGCCGGAAAGAGAACCCAGTCTTTTCTTTCGCTGGCGCAACAGGTTCAGGGTGCTCAGCAGCTGCTGGATTTTCTCCTGCGGATTTTGAATCTCTTTGAGGCCGGCCATGTAATACAGAAACGATTCAACAGTGTACTGGTTATCCATCATCTGCTGCTGGGGCATATATCCAAGTACGGAGCGAAACTCCCTGCCGGCCTTACGGATCTCTTTCCCATTGTAAAGCACCTCTCCCTTCGTATAGGGAAGGATACTGGCCAGAATCCGGATTAACGTGGATTTCCCGGCGCCGTTATGTCCCAGCAATCCATAGATACCGGGGGAAAATTCAATCGATATGTTATTCAATGCCCAGACTTTTCCGTAGGACATATTCAGATTTTTGACGATAAGCACATTCATTGGTTTTCCTCGTTCACAAGAAAAATACATTCGTCCGAATCCATGTGATATGCATAGTAATTAGTCTCACCAGCCTGCAAGCAGCTGAAGATCAGCACATCATCCACCACGGCAATGATATGGGAAAAGTCCTGCTGATATGCCACCACCTGCATGAAGCCATCCGGCTGAACATAGTCAGATGGCTTGATTTCCCGAATCAGTTCATATGCGGAATTGTATACGCGATAGACAGTAGGACCCTGGTTTACCGCTGTTGTAATGAGCCGGTTTTCATCGAAATATGCGATGATTTCGTTTTCAACTGTAAATACCGGCTGATTGGTGCTGACATCATAGATAATGCTTGTAGTGATGATCTCCGAAGGATCGGACACTTCACGGGCGGTTTTATCCATGGTACGTACCGCATACCGGGTACTGTCGGCATACTGAAAAAGGCGGATGGACAGATTGCTGTCAAATGAATTGATTTCAAACGTATCCGTATCCACTGTCTGAATTATCATCTCCCCATTTCTGCTTGAACAGATCCAGATTAATGAATCCTGTATAAACATTGAGATTATGCTTCCTGAAACAGTGATATTACGCTCGTTGCGCAGGTTACTGTCATATACGTGAAGAATGGTATCAATGCCATCTTCTGCAATGAATACATGGCCTTTATACATTTTGAAAAACGATGGCACATACGGCAGCTGCATCAGCTGTTCACGATTTTCACC
>JAFWCP010000343.1 GCA_017536845.1 Solobacterium sp.
GCCTTCTTCAAGGAAGGGCTCAAAGGAACCTTGAAAACAGGCGTCGAACACGGCATGAAATCCCTTCCGAAATCTTCTGCATCGACGAAAATTCTGGAACAGACACGGGACAAATCGCTGCGTGTCCTCCAGCAGCAGTCCTCCGGCCAGCTCTCGGAAAAAACGGCCAACGGCCTGCGTAACTTCATCCGCTCCGACGGACTCTCCAAAGCAAAAGCCGTTGACGGACAGATCAAGGACTATTATTCCCTTGGCATCAATTCCCTCATCAGCTTCTTATGACCAGCCTGAAAAAGCTGGTCTTTTTTACCGGGCAAATCAAAATCCCGGCGCTGCCGGGATTGAAGGAAGTGTATGATCAGAGGATTTCCATGCCGATGGCTTTCTGGACCTTGCTGAGCTTGGCGTTGGCAATAGCTGACGCTCTTGCGGCACCGTCCTTCAGCGTCGTTTCAATCAGGTCAGAAGCCAGGATGTCATTGTAACGGCCCTGGATTTCTTCCAGTTTCGCACATACCGCGTCAGCAACGATGCGTTTGAAGGCACCGTAGCCCTGGCCTTCGAATTCCGCTTCGATGTCGCCCATCGGCCTTTCGTTGCTTAAGGAAGACAGGATCTGCATCAGGTTGGAAACACCGGGCTGGTGTTCAGGGTCAAAGTGGACCCTTGCTTCATTGTCGGTAACGGCGGACATGATCTTCTTGCGGGCCGTCTTGAGCGGGTCAAGCAGATAGATGCAGCCTTTGTTGGTTTCATCCGATTTGCTCATCTTGCGGGAGGGGTCGGAGAGGCTCATGATGCGGGCGCCGACCTTGGCAACCAGAGGTTTGGGAACACGGAACAGGTCGCCATAGCGGTTGTTCATGCGCTCGGCCACGTCCCTGGTCAGCTCGACATGCTGCTTCTGGTCATCGCCGACAGGAACATAGTCGGGATCGTACAGAAGGATATCGGCTGCCATCAGGGCAGGGTAGGTATACAGACCGCCGGACAGGTTCTTTTCGCCCTTGGCCTGTTTGTCCTTGAACTGGGTCATGCGGTTGAGCTCGCCCATGTACGTGTGACAGCACATGATGTAGCCAAGCTGAGCATGGGCAGTAACATCAGTCTGCAGGAAGATCGTTGCCTTGGCCGGGTCAAGGCCGCAGGCCAGATACAGGGCGACACAGTCACGCAGGTTGGTGCGCAGTTCCTTCGGATCCTGAGGTACGGTAATGCAGTGCAGATTGGCGATGAAGGCGAACATTTCGTACTCATCCTGATAGTCGACAAAATGCCGCAGAGCGCCGATGTAGTTGCCCAGGTGCAGCTGGCCCGTGGGCTTGATGCCGGATAACATTCGTTTCATATTTATCACCTCGATGTTTCAAAATAAAAAAGCCCGTATGAAGGGACGCAGGCCATGCGCGGTACCACCCGTCTTATCCCGGCAGCTATTCCGGAATCACTTTTACAAGGGGATAACGGGCCGGCCGTGTCCGTAAGTGCGGACAATCGCTCGCAGGTTCCAAACAGAAACGTCATGTCTTGCGGCTCGCATCATCCGCCGTTTTTCTGAAAAGACATCCTATACGCTCATCGCGCCTGGTCATAGCTTGTATTATTTAATCATAAAACGCAGACAATAACAACTGTCCATGCTGTATCTTGACGGCCATGCTATAATATTCAGGCAAAGGAGAACGTGTATGATTGTTGTCTATACTTCACCCGGCTGCGCCAGCTGCCGTAAGGTGAAACAGTGGCTCAAGGACAAGAACCTGAAGTATATTGAGAAAAACATATTCAAGACACTGCTGAACGAGAATGAGATCAAGCATCTGCTGATGCGCAGTGAAAACGGCACCGATGACATCATTTCCAAGCGTTCCAAAATCATTCAGGAAAGCGGAATTGATCTTGATTCCATGACAACCGCCCAGCTGATTGAGTTCATCAAAAACAACCCCAGCATCCTGAAAAGGCCGATCATCCTCAGCGAAGACAATTTCCAGGTCGGCTATGATGAAGAGGAGATCGACGTCTTCCTGCCGGCCAGCCTGCGCAAGCTGGCCGCGGACAACTGCGATCTCAAATGTCCGAATTACAAGGCATGCGGCAGTGCGCGTGCCGTCAACCCGTAAGAAACCGCGGCGGCGGCTTCTTTTTGATAGGAGGAAGATGCGATGCACAGAAAAGTTCTTGTTGGCTTAAGCGGCGGGGTGGATTCCGCGGTTGCGGCCTGGCTGTTAAAAGAAGAAGGATATGATGTCACCTGCGGCTTCATGCGCAACTGGGATTCGCTGGCCAATGATGACTTCAACGGCAATCCGACCCTGAATGAACCGGTCTGCCCGCAGGAGCAGGACTACAATGACGCCGCTGCGGCAGCACAGAAACTCGGCCTGCCGCTTTTAAGGGTGGACTTCATCAAAGAGTACTGGGACGATGTCTTTTCCGTCTTCCTGTCCGAATACCGCAAAGGCCGCACGCCCAATCCCGACATCCTCTGCAACCGTCACATCAAGTTCGACAGCTTTCTGGAATTTGCGAAGGAAAAGGGCTTTGATACCCTGGCCACCGGCCACTATGCCGCCATCGGCCATGAAGGGGATACGCCGGTTCTGAAAAAGGCAAAGGACAGAAACAAGGACCAGTCCTACTTTCTCGCTGAGATCCGCCGGGAAACGCTTTCCTCAATCCTTTTCCCGCTGGCGGATCTGGAAAAACCACAGGTCCGTCAGATCGCCGAAGAGCTGCGCTTAAGCATCGCCGAAAAGAAGGATTCCACCGGGATCTGCTTCATCGGCGAACGGGATTTCCGAAGGTTCCTTTCCAACTACCTGCCGATGAAGGAAGGGGATATCATCGACATTGAAACAGGGAAAAAAGTCGGCCGCCACAAAGGCGTGCTCTACTATACGACCGGCCAGCGCAAAGGCCTCGACATCGGCGGCATCGGCCCGTTCTATGTCGTCGGCAAGGATGTTGAAAACAATGAGCTCTATGTCGTAGATGAAGAACATCAGGACCTGCTGTACTCTGATGCCTGCATCGTCGGCCACGTCAACATCCTGGCCGACAGGGAATATCCGCTGGCCTGTGCCGCCAAGTTCCGCTACCGTCAGAAAGACAACGATGTCACCGTTTCCTTCAATGACGACGGGACGCTGCTGGTACGCTATCCGCAGACCGTACGTTCGGTGACCCCGGGCCAGGAGTGCGTCATCTATGACGGCGATACCGTGATCATGGGCGGCCGTATCGAGACCGTTCTCAGCAGGGGACAGGACATCGCTTCTCTTCTGAAGCAGAAACGAGGCGGCTATGGCAGATGAGACAGTCACCATCCAGGGCCGTTTTACCTACATTCTCTTTCGAGCTGACAATACCGGCTACACGGTCGCAAGATTCACGATGCACGATGCCAAGGAGACCAGGATCACCATTGCCGGCATTCTGCCGGATCTTGAGCTTGGCATGCTGTATGAGGTGGAAGGAAAGTATGTAAACCACCCGAAATACGGCATGCAGTTTCAGGCGGTATCGCTCACGATGCCTTTGCCCAATGAACGGGAAGGCATCATCCGTTATCTCTCCGGCGTCCGTTTTCCCGGCATCGGCAGAACCGCCGCCGGTAAGATCGTTGACGCCCTGGGCGATGAGTGCCTGGAGCTGATCCGCAATGAGCCCGACTGCGTTCAGCGCATCAGCGGCCTTTCCGAAAAGCAGAAAACATCCCTGGTCAACGGGATGCAGCGTGAAGATGAAGGGATGGAGGCTCTGATCCGTTTCCTGAATACGGCATCGCTTTCAATGCGCAACATCGTCCGGCTGAACCAGACCTATGGCAAGGAAGCGGTGGAGAAACTGCGTGAGAACCCTTACCGGGTGATGGAGGAATGTGACGGCTTTGGGTTTGAGACTGCCGATAAGATGGCGCTTTCCATCGGCATCACCCCCGATGACCCCCGCCGCAAAAAGGCGTATCTGATCCATCTTGCCGCAAAAGCGGTGATGAATACAGGCAATTCCTACGTCAGCGAAAGCGCCCTGGAACATGCATATGAACGTGATATCAGGGATGAATCCTTTGCGGAAGCGCTGCAGGCAGCCATTTCCTGCGGCAGCCTTTTCCGTGAGGAAGACCGCATTTATCCATCCCGCCAGTACGCTTCGGAAATCACGATTGCCCGCTTCCTGCAGAGCTATCCCTATAACAGCCTGGAACCGGTAAGTGAACAGGATCTTTCCGAACATCTCAACGCCATCCAGGAAACGGAAGAAATCCGGTATGATGAAACCCAGATCGAAGCCGTGAAAGCCTTTTTCGACAATGATATCCTGATCATTACCGGAGGGCCGGGCACCGGCAAGACGACCCTTGTCAAGGCCCTGATCAAGCTGTTCTTCCGGATGTATTCCAGTTCGCAGATCGTGATTGCCGCCCCGACCGGCCGGGCCGCCAAGCGGCTCAGCGAAGTCACCGGTGCCCATGCCCAGACCATCCATTCCCTGCTGCAGTGGAACCTTGAAACAAACATCTTCGCCAAAAACGAAGATGATCCCATCACCGCCGACCTGCTCATCGTAGACGAGTTTTCGATGGTTGATGCCTATCTGTTTTCCGCCCTTCTGCGGGCATCCCACCATGTCCGCAAGATCTGCCTGATCGGTGACGAAGACCAGCTGCCAAGCGTCGGGCCGGGCTGCGTGCTGCGCGACCTGATTGCCTGCAGATGCTTTCCCGTCATCCGCTTAACGCATATCTTCCGCCAGGCGGAAGGGTCCAATATCATCGCCTTGTCCCATGACATCCGCAACAATGCCGTCGACTTTGACAGCTATCCCGGCGATATTGCCTTTTTCAGCTGCGGCATCGAACAGGTTGCCGCCCTGACCGTCAAGAGCGTGCAGCGGGTCATGGAAATGGGATACGGGCTGGATGAAGTGCAGGTGCTTTCCCCCATGTATGATTCCGCAGCCGGCATCCGCGTCCTCAACAACGAACTGCAGAAAGCCCTGAATCCGCCAGCCGATGATAAACGGGAAATCCAGGTCGGCTATACGATCTTCCGGGAAGGGGACAAGATCCTGCAGCTCAAGAACCAGCCCGATGATGATGTGTACAACGGCGACATCGGCGTGCTCAGCGAGATCC
>JAFWCP010000344.1 GCA_017536845.1 Solobacterium sp.
ACTACCCGCGCATCGAACCGGGCTATCCCGCTCCCGAAGTGGAAGCACCTGTGGCAAAGGAACTTGTCTATACCGGCAATGAACAGGAACTGGTGGACGAAGGCTCCGCCATCGTCGGCACCATGTACTATGCCGTTACGGAAGATGAAACAGCACCTGCTGCGGACCAGTATTCCGAAGACATTCCCACTGCCGTCAATGCCGGTACGTATTATGTCTGGTATATGGCAAAGGGTGAAGCAGGCTATGGTGAATCCGAACCTGCTTATCTGACAGTGACCATTGAAAAGGCAGTGCCTGAATATGAAATTCCCCAGGGCCTGTCTGCCGTCTATGGCCAGAAGCTCAATGAGATTGCCTTGCCGGAAGGCTGGGCATGGAACGATGATACACAGGTCGTTGAAGAAGATGGCCTGAATGTATTCCCGGCAAGCTATACACCGGCTGATACGGATAACTATATTGTCGTTGAAAACATTGAAGTACCGGTGGCTGTAGATGCCTATACAGGCTTCCGGCTTGCAGACGGCACACCGTATTCCTTTGTCTCCATTGATAAGGTCCTGTACTGGTATGAAGATGATGTCAGACAGGGAACCTATGAAGATAAGAACGGTGTAAAGGACACACAATATGGCAATCTGGTCAGAGGACGTGAAATCTATGATCCCACCACCGATGCCTGGTACTGGCTGGATGCCTGCTATGAAGGGGCTGTTGCCAGCGGCAAGGAAGTCTGGATTCCCTACATCTTCCAGGGTGAAGAACCGGGTTCCACCGACGGCAAGTGGGTCAGATATGATGACTTCGGCCAGATGGTCAAAGGCTGGTATGCCAACGATGATGGCTTCTGGTACTATGACCTGATTACCGGTGCCATGTACAAGGGCACACACGAAATCAACGGTAAGACCTATACCTTCGATCCGCTGACCGGCGTCATGCAGAAGTAAAGAAAAACAGCAGGCAGCCTCGCTGAATGAGGCTGCCTGCTGTTTTTATGAAGAGAAGGAATTTGCTGAAGGGGAGGAAGCGGCAGATAACGGCGAGACGGCATTCCCCTTACCGGGCATGGTTTTTCCTGTACTGACAATGAAGCTTCTGTGGCAGAAGACGGCATGACCGGTAATCCTGTTCTCTTAAAGGAAATTGAATGCGTCTTGGTCAATAAGCATAAATGAATCCAAACGATAAATAATTATTCGTTCACGAGAAAGCATTATGAAAACAAGGGTATGACTATAAATTTGTGGCAACAAACAATTATGATTGTAATATATATATCTCAGGCAATCAGGACCTTCCCGGAAGCCTGTTGTAATTTCGGGTTAATGCTGGTGTAATGCAGGTAGTTGACTGATATACAAAGATCTCTGCTGCCTATAGTCTCGGATGACACTGTTTTTGTTTTCGCTGTTGGTTCTCACGCAGTATCCGAGCACGCCTTTGGTCATTTTCCTTTTTCACAGCGATATTCTTACGGATACAGCGGTCCGCAAAGAACGGTTTGTTTCTGTCCGGATTTACCCATGATGTTTGATAGGCAAGATAGGCTCCGCATTTGCATTTCATGGGATCACGGTTATAGGTATCAATGGAAACAGTGCGGAATTTCTTCCTGTTACGATTCTTCTTTTTTCGTTTTTTCCTGCCTTCCTTGGTCTTCTTCAGTTTATCCTTGCCGCCAAAGTGCTGCTGCAGGATATCAAGAATATCGGATTGTTTCGGATGGTAGAAGCCGTAATAGCGGACCATTTTGAAGTTCTCATCAGGGACGTGAAGGATGAGCTTTTTGACCAGTTCAAGAGAAGGTTCTTCTACGGTAATCCTGTCACCGGTCTTATGATCGTCATAGTACCAGGTAACAATCTTCCGTTCTGCATCCAGTTTCAGAAGTCTGCTTTCAGCCATAGCGGGTCTGGCAGCGTAACGGATCATATACTTGATGACGCCGTCTATATTCTGTTCGTTTTCTTTGGCCTTTGTCTCATCTGCCTTACCGCAGGAATTGAAATCTTCAACTTCGAACTGTGAGTTCTTCTTTGCATAGACATAGTAACCTTTGATCTGGCGGTCGTAAGATGGATTGCGGTAATCCCTCCTGAAATTGATGCCGGGAAGAGGACAGGCGGTCAGGTAGTTGTCCATGAGCCTGTTGATTTCATACATCCAGGTTTTGCGGAGAAAGGAATAGTTGAAGTAGTAGAACTTTTCAACACTGCCTTTCACCGGGTTGTATACAGCCTCCGGAACAATGGCATGGATATGGGGATTCCACTTGAGGTCACGGCCAAAGGTATGCAGGGTGGCGATCATGCCGAACACCTTAGCCTCAGGGTAATTGCGTAACACGTAAGTATAGTCGTAGTCATTTTTGTTGAATACACCGTAATCTGCTTTGATCTGTTTGAAGAGATGTTTGTTTACAGTAATGGCAATGGTATTGCGTGCAGCGATGAAAAGGAGATTGAGGAGCTCCCGGTCAGCTCTGAAAAGATCCCTGTATACATCGGGTATCGTGAAGACGATATGCCGGTGCTCCGTATTGACGGAAATGGAATCGACATTTGCTTCAATCATCATCTGCAGTTTCTTGCCGCAGGAAGGGCAGAGACGGGAATGGCATTTGTGGAAGAAGAGATATTCCTCGTCACATTGAGGGCAGGCATAGAGATCAAAGCCAAGATCAAAGGAATCACAGATCATGGCTTTCTGCATCTCCTTTATGACAACCGGGCGTACCTTATGTGTTTCGGCAAAGCGTGTAAAGTCTTCATATACGTTATAGAGGATGTGTCTCAGTTTTGGTTGATCGGGGTTGAAGTGGTCAAAAACGGAATCGAAGGGAAGAGAGGATTCGTTGTCCAGGAATGCTTCTGAATGAACAGCGTAATCAATCATGCATTTACCGGAAGCGAATATGGTGGTAGAATGA
>JAFWCP010000345.1 GCA_017536845.1 Solobacterium sp.
CATATCCATCCGGTCTGTATTAATCTGGTTGGTCAGCAGGTTCTCAAAGGCGGTATACAGCTTGTCCTCAAACTTTTTCATGAACTTTTCAGCTCTTTTGTTGTTGACGCCTTCGTCCATGCTGTATACAGGCCGCGTAGTTGCTGAGAGAAATTCCAGACCGTCAGTTGTGGCGTTGTCACCCCAGCTTTCGGCAATTGCTTCACCCAGATTCTCCGTGATGAAGTCCTTCAGGGGCGAAAGCCATGCTTCATAGTTCGATCCCAGTTTATAGGAAATCAGAAGCGTAAAGGCAATGTCACCGGCCCATTTCAACTTCCGGCTTCCCCATTCACTGAGCAGCCAGACTTTTGACCAGTAATCCCACTCTTCTTTTTCCACCAGGTCCTTCTGTTGCTGCCAGTAGACCGTTGACCAGAGGATCAGCGTCCTTCTGAGCATGCGCAGTTCGGCCACGTCACACTTCATCGGCGAATTGAAGTTTTCTTCGATTTCCCTGAGCTTTGAAACCTTTTTTTCCTCAGGATAATACGAATTGACGGCCCTTATCAGCAGCCTGTATTCTTCCTTCCATTCCGCCGACGGGCCCGGTTCCTGGCCGACCAGGCGCATTGGGACATCCGCTGATATCGTCACTCCTTCCGTCTGAACACGGACCGGCAGCCAGACATCGTAGCTGTCCACCAGTTCCGGATTCATAAGCTGCGGCGCGATGACGGCGCTGCGGTATTCCTCACCGTCAACGGTGCCGATCACGCACTTGTATTTCGCCAGTACATTCGTCGCAATCTCATCGTCGGCCCGCAGATCCGCCAGTTCATAACTGCGGGAATCGGTGACCAGCTTCGCTGTTCCGTCTTCCTGAGGGACGGCACAGCAGATGTCAAAGGCTGTATCGGGGATCCTGCCGTCCTTGTCTTCCGGTTCCAGGTAGGAACGGACGTCAATGCGGCCGTTCTGCAGCTTTGCCGGCATGCCGGGACGATGAACGATCAGGTCATTTGCCTGACCGCGGGAATACAGCACGGTAATTCCCTCCGGCCAGAGGCCGAAAGAGAATCCGTTTTCCGCTATGCTGCCGTCCGGGAATTCAGCCTTGATGTTGACATATACCGTCTGCTGCTGGCCAAAGATACCGGCTTCTTTTTCAAACGGCGCTGTCCTGTTATGAATCACGGCATGATATGCATAAGGGTAACGGTCCAGCTTTTCATATGTGACTTCGAAACCTTCTGCATTCAGGACAATGCTTTTTGGTTCTTCTGAAACATGGTCAAAGACAAAGAGTTTGCGGGCTGATCCGCCCGATCCGGCAACAAGGTTCAGCGGTTCGCTGTGCATGATCCATTCCCGGCCATCCTGGGACAATGTCGGGAACATGATTTCCGGATCCGGCAGGACATTGAAGATGATGTTGTTGCGGAAGATGCCGCCTTCTCCTTCATAGGTGAAAGTGAGGGTGACCTTTTCTTCTTCACAGTCGGCAGGAACACGGACTTCCGCCCCGCGGTAGCTGTTGTGCATGCCGGCATCCCGGACTTGCATCCCACTGCCGGAGACGGTGATCCGCTCACTCAGCTCAGGCCGGTTGATTTCTTCACCGTCAATGACTTCAACGATCCGGGCCCAGACAGAAACAGGATCTGCGCCTTTGTGAATGCCGTTGCCGAAGTTCTTGTAAACCTTCATCTTATAGGTTTTCTGCTTCCCGTTTTCCTCACCGCCGTCCCCGTTCTTTCCGGATGAACCGCCAAGGAATCCGGCTGCCGCAAGAGCGCCGCCGATGCTCAGAACAGCAAGCGTTCCCGCCGACATGCCGTTGTTCTTTCCCTGATTATTGATAATATGTTCCCATATCGTTGTACCATTGTCCTCACCGGCATCCGGTGCCGCTGTCTGGGTCACATTCTGAACGTTGCCTGCCTGTACCGGGCCGTTAAGATCAATCGTAATAATAAACTCAGCAGAGGTATCATCCATCGAAACGGTGACAGCATCCATCCAGGCAAGCTGTTCTCGTTCCACATCATGAAAGATATGCGGATTATTCTGAGCCTGGCTGTCAGAAGACTGGCAATTATCATACTGCCCCAGCCCTTTTTCGTCGTAATAGCGCACTTCCATATACAATGCCTGGTTTGTACTGCCGCCTGAAGATTCCAGATCGGTCACGGCGATACGAAGCGTGATGACACCGTCCGGCCTTGTTTCTCCCTTGACATATCTGAACATGGTATCGTATGGATAATTCTGGTCCTGGGTAATATCGCTGGAAATAACAGAGACGCCTCTCATCGAAACAGATGTCGGAATCACGCCGAGACTGTGGTATGTCGAACTGGTATCAAAGCTGTAATCGCTGTTCAGGTCTGATTCAGCCAGATTGGGATTGATGCCGATATCGACGATGAGAGTTCTGTTAAAGCCGATATAGATACGTGAAAGACTGCCGGCCGCATTGACAGGTCTGTAAATGCTTTTCAGCATTGTGCTGAAAATCAGAGCGCAGAACAGTGCCGCAATCATACGTTTCATGATTTTCATATTCCGTTCCTCCCTGACAGAAGCACAGATAAAACCGCCGCTGCCGCAAAGCCAAGTATCATACCCCCCAGCAAACCGCTGCACCTGCCCTTCACCGCTGTGCGGGCACCATCTGTAATCGGTGAAGTCAGTGACTGCACCAGGTCATAAAGCTTGCCTTTTCCACTGCCCAGAGCCTGCAGAGAGATAACTGCCCCGGCAATTCCAACCACGGCC
>JAFWCP010000346.1 GCA_017536845.1 Solobacterium sp.
AAATTCGGCTTCAACGGCCATAAGGACATGTGCATCCAGCTGGCCAGGGAACTCAGTTCCTTTGTCGGGGAGAGCGTGGATGTTGACGCGGCCTTTCCCTTCGCCCACTTTGACGACCGCAAGGTCATGGCGGAGCGGATCGCCGACCTGAACATCTCGGCCATCTCGAATACCTTTGCCTCGCTGAAGGTCGACCGGCTTTACAGCATGGCCAAGGGGATCCGGGAGAAGAAAAGCGTGACGCTGTATGCCATGGAAGAAAACGTGCTGCCGGCCCAGGATTTCGCCGACAAGCTGTTATCCATCGGCATCAATGTCCGTACGGCCTTCCGGGCGGTGAATGTCACCAACTGCGCTTTGACCCAGACCGCTGACAGCCCGGCACTGTTAATCAGCTATTACCATAAAGAACAGGTCATCCAGAATGCAGCCAGGTCGTTATGCGAAAGGAAGGTGCCGGTGTACCTGATCTGCGGGCCGTTTACTTCCGGCCTGACGAAGTATGCTTCGGAAACGGCGGAAATCGGCTTCTACGAGAGCCAGCCGCGGATCGGGCCGATCGGGTCGCGGACGGCCACGTGCGCGGTGCTGGATGTGCTGTACGCATATGTCTTCAACCAGGACTACGAGAAGAATGTGGCCCTGATGAACAACGGCGGTGATTACAGAAAATACGGCAGTGAAAACGGTTAGGATTTGTTTCTCGGGCGTATCCGTGTAAAATAAAGGAGAGGCCGCAGACAATGGCAGGCGGCAGAGGAAGAGGTACTATGGAAGAAGTCATTAAGATTGAAGGCGGTCACCTGCTGGAAGGTGATGTAACAATATCAAGCGCAAAGAACGCAACCGTGGCGCTGATCCCGGCTGCGGTGCTGGCCAACGGGCCGGTGACCATTGTCGGCGTTCCCCAGATTGCCGACGTGGATTCCCTGACGGCAATCCTCAAGATCCTGAACGTGGATGTCAGGGAGGTCAGCGATGACCATCTGATCATCGATCCGACCAACATGGTCAATATTGATCTTGATCAGGATATCGTTACAAAGCTCAGGGCATCGTATTACTTTATGGGTGCTCTGCTTGGCAAATACCGCAAGGTGCGCATCAAGATGCCGGGCGGCTGCTATCTTGGCCCCAGGCCCATTGACCTGCACCTGAAGGGCTTTGAAGCGCTGGGGGCAACGGTCACTTATGAAAAGGGCTGTTATACGATTGAAGCCGAACAGCTTGTCGGCACGAAGATCTTCCTGGATATTGCCAGCGTCGGTGCCACCATCAACATCATGATGGCCTCGGTCTATGCCGAAGGCAGGACGACGATTGAAAACGCAGCCAAGGAACCGGAGATCATCGACGTTGCCACATTGCTCAACAAGATGGGCGCCCGCATCCGCGGCGCCGGCACCAACGTCATTACGATCGACGGCGTCAGGCATCTGGGCGGTTGTTTCCACGAAATCATCCCCGACCGTATTGAGGCCGGCACCTTCATCATCATCGCGGCGGCGGTGGCCAGGCATATGGTCATCAACAACATCATCCCCCAGCATCTGGATGCGCTGCTGTCCAAGCTGAAGGATATGGGCATCCCGATGAAGGTCGGCGTTGACCAGGTGGAAATCTGGCGGGCCGAGCGGATGAAGGCGGTTGATATCACGACCAAGCCGTATCCCGGTTTCGCAACCGACCTGCAGCAGCCGTTAACGGTGCTGTTGACCCAGGCGGAAGGGGAAAGCCGGATTACCGAAACCATTTATGTCGAGCGCTTCAAGCACTGCTATGAACTGCAGAAGATGGGCGCTGATATTGAAGTGCATACCGGCAGCTGCGTGGTCAGAGGCCCTTCCAACCTGGAAGGCCAGAAGGTCACGGCAACCGACCTGCGCTGCGGGGCGGCCATGGTTGTGGCCGGGCTGCTGGGCGAGGGCATTACGACGATTGAGAATGTTTTCCACATCGACCGCGGCTATTCCCAGCTGGACGCCAAGCTGAGAAAGCTCGGTGCCAACATCTGGCGTGAACTTGTCTGATTTTCGTACTTGCCATGGTTTCTTATTTATGCTATGATCTTTCCGCACTTTCTTTGAGTGCGCAGAGTGCTCAAGGCATGAAGGGAGATTGAAAATGAAGGAAAAGATCCATCCTAAGTACAACAAATGCAAGGTTGTATGCACCAGCTGCGGTTCCGAATTCGAGACAGGTTCCATCCTGAAGGAAATCAAGGTTGATACCTGCTCCAACTGCCATCCGTTCTATACCGGTCGTCAGAGATTCGCGCAGGCTCAGGGTCGTGTTGAAAAGTTCAACAGGAAATATGGGCTCAAATAAGAAGGTCTGGAAACAGACTTTTTTATTTCCCTTTTTTTTGGTAAAGTTGTAGACGGAGGGGATCATTTCATGGGGGATGAAAAAATGCGGGATCTCGCCGCAAAGCTGGAAAAGCGGAAACCGGACCAGCCGTTTGATGAAGAAGAACTGTCAGCACTGGCGGAAAGCTATGACCTGAACGCTGACCAGGAGGAGCAGCTGCGCAGCTTCCTGATGGAGCGCGGCCTGCTTGTTTCAGAAGCCGACATCGACGACGATGATGAAGGCTATGAAGAAGAGGAAGAGGACAGGGACGAAGAGGAGTACGAACAGGAAGAAGAACCTCGTTCCGTCTCCGCGGATTCCGGCCGCAGGACCGGGATGACCGATACGGTCAGGGCCTACCTGCGCCAGATCGGTTCCATTCCTCTGCTGACGGCGTCCCAGGAACAGGAATGCGCCAGAAAGGTGGCGGAAGGGGATCCGGAGGCAAAGGATCTTCTGATTTCCAGCAACCTGCGCCTGGTCGTTTCGATTGCCAAGGATTTCATGAACCGCGGCCTGTCCTTCCAGGACCTTGTGCAGGAAGGTAATATGGGCCTGATGCACGCGGTCGACAAATTTGATTATACAAAGGGCAACCGGTTCAGCACTTATGCCACATGGTGGATCCGCCAGTCCATGTCCAGGGCGATTGCGGACCAGTCGCGTGATATCCGGCTGCCGGTGCATATGACCGAGCAGATCACCCGGATCAGACGCATCCAGCGCACCCTGCTGCAGGATCTTGGCCGGGAACCGACGACGAAGGAAATCGCCAGGGCATCCGGAAACCTTTCTGAAGCAAAGGTGCGAGAAATCCTGACCCTGGCCCTGGATCCGATTTCTCTTGAGACCCCGGCCGGGGATGATGAGGCCACGCTTTCGGATTTCATCATGGACCAGGGTGCACTGGATCCGCAGAAGGCAGCTGAGCAGCAGGTCCTGCGGGAACAGGTGGACAAGATGATCAATGACCTGCCGGAAAGGGAAGCGTTGATCCTGCGGATGCGTTATGGCCTTGACGGCACCGGCGTCCCCAAGACGCTTGAAGAAGTCGGCCGTGCCTGCAATGTGACGCGGGAGAGGATCCGCCAGATTGAATCCAAGGCCCTGCGCCGCCTGCGGGCGGGCATGGTCAAGGAAAAAAACTTTGACGATTACCGCGATTAGGAGAATGATATGGATGCAGTCAGAGACAAACTGAAAGAAATAGAAAAAGAATACAACCGGATTACGGAAGAGCTGATGTCCGATGCTGTTGCCGTGGATCCGAAAAAACTGACGCAGCTGTCAAAAAAACAGGCCCAGCTCAAGGGTGCCTATGATGCCTGGCAGCAGCTGAAAAGCCTGGATGAACGGATTGCCCAGGCGGATGAAATGGCATCGGAGGAAGATGAAGAGCTGAAGGAAATGGCCTTGCTGGAAAAGGAAGAATGCGAGCCGCAGCGGGAAGCGCTGCTGGAGCGGATCCAGCATCTGCTCATTCCCCGCGACCCGGACGATGACCATGATGTCATCATGGAAATCCGCGGCGGGGCCGGCGGTGATGAAGGAAATATCTTTGCCGGCGACCTGTACCGGATGTATACCCGCTACGCCGAAGGCAAGGGCTGGAAGACATCGGTGCTGGAAGCCAATCCTTCCGAAGCAGGAGGTTTTGCCCAGATCATCTTTTCCGTCAAGGGGACGGATGTCTACAAGGATCTGAAATTTGAATCCGGCGTCCACCGGGTCCAGCGGGTGCCTAAGACCGAGGCCCAGGGACGGATCCACACTTCCACTGCCACCGTGCTGTGCCAGCCGGAAGCGGAGGAAAGCGACATTGAGATCGATCCCAAGGACCTGACGATCGAGACCC
>JAFWCP010000347.1 GCA_017536845.1 Solobacterium sp.
CGAAGTACGGCAAGAGCGCAGCCCAGGTCGTCCTGAAATGGAATGTGCAGAGAGGCGTTGTTATCCTGCCCAAGAGCACAAAACCGGCAAGAATGATTGAAAATAAAGACCTCTTCGACTTCACACTGACCGATGAGGAAATGGAGCAGATCACAGCGAAATCGCTGGATCATTCCGAAATCATCAACCACTTTGATCCGAAACTTGTTCAGTTCCTGAACAGAAGGAATATTCATGACTGAGGAGGAACCCATGAAGGAAAAACTGTTTGCATTATCCGACGCATTCTGGAATGCGATGAAGAACAGGGATGGCGAAACGATGTATGCAATCGCTGATCCGGCATGCACATTTGTGCACATCGGTGTTAATGCGAGCCTTGACAAGGAAGTGAAATACTATACAGACGGCATCTTCCAGCCGACAGAGATCACTGTCCATAACCGCGAACTGCATGCCTTCGGCGATACCGCCATCGTGCTGACAGACGTCGACTACGGACTGATGCTGAATGGAAGTCCCACAACCCATCATTTCATGGTGACGGAAGTCTACCAGAATCAGAAAGAGGACTGGAAACTGATCCAGTTCACATTCACGGCTCTCGTTCACTGAATACTCAAGGTCAGCACCGGCTGGCCTTTTGTAAAAAAGGAGGAATCATTGACATATACAAGGAAAACAGAAATCAGAGAAGTGATCAATGATCCTGTCTTTAAGGGAAAAGGAAGGCTGCTGTTCCCGGTTCATAGAGGATACATGTCCGGCAGCACCCTTGGATCACTGGATCTGACATGGTACTCGGAGATTGACCCGGACATGACAGTCACCATATGCAATTCCCTGAAGGAAAGGACCCAAAGAGGTGAAGAGATCTTCTTTGACATCTGCAGTGAAGAAGAAAAGAAGAAAGATCCCCAGAAAAACAATACCGGCCTCTGGTACTTCAAAGGAAAACCGGGAAACCGGTTCGCGGTATGCAGTGCCGGCGGCGGCTTTGCCTATGTCGGTGCCATGCATGACAGCTTTCCTCATGCGTATACGCTGACACAGAAAGGATATCATGCCTTTGCTCTGATCTACAGGCCCGGGGCGCAGACCGCCTGTGAAGATCTGGCAAGAGCGATCGCGTTCATCTTTGAGCACGCGGAAGAACTGCAGGTCAATACGGACTGCTATTCCCTATGGGGAGGCAGCGCCGGGGCAAGGATGGCAGCCTGGCTGGGATCCTGCGGCACAGTTGCCTTCGGGGAAAAAGCATATCCCAATGCCGGAACAGTGGTCATGCAGTATACGGGCCTTGGTGAAGTCTTCGGCAATGAACCGCCGACGTATAACTGTGTGGGAACAGATGACTGGATTGCTTCATACGAAACGATGGAAAGAAGGATAGACAGGATCAGAAGAAACGGCACAGATGCCATGATTGAAGTTTTCCCCGGGCTGGGACACGGGTTCGGCCTTGGGACGAATACAGCAGCAGAACGATGGTTCAGCAATGCCGTCAGCTTCTGGGAAAGACAGATGGAAAAATGACAGAAAAAATCAGGCTGAACAGCATCAATCCTGCAACAAAGGTCAGGAACCATCAGCTGCCAGGGCGATGAGGCCAAAGCGGGACTCAGAGTTGTACAGGGTTCCTGAGCGCCGGGCCATATTGAAGAAAACGCGAAGGTGTCTGACTTCAGCCTGACAGATGAAGAAACGGACCTGATTGCTGCTTAGAACAGACATGGACCATTCTGCAAGGTGACGGAAGAATTTGATGGCTGTGACCAGATGCAGTTTTGTGGAAAGGCAAATCCAACGGCATCAGGAAAACCCCTGCCGCATTGAAGGAACAGTATGAATACCCGGACTGCCATCCCGGTTTTTGACTGTCCTGCCTTCAGCCGCCGTTTTCGACTCCGGTATCAAAGGATAAAATGATTGCAGATTGTTATGCTATCAATGTACAGGATATTCGTCCGAAATCCGTACATGATGGAAAGGAGCGACGATGAAAAAACAGATTTGCACGATCCTGGCAGCAGGCATGCTTTGCGTGCTGACGGCATGCGGGGAAACACAATCCCCCGGCACCGTGTCATCTACAGCAGCGGAATGGACCCGCCATGGCTACTATGCGGACAACAGCAGCAACACGCTTTCGATCATCTGGATGGAAGATGTGGATGAACCCGGCTGGTATGTCAGTGTGATGCTTGGTGAATACCCGGATGATGGTTCCTATGGCGGCACCGTGCCCCAGGTCGGCAATTCCCTGCATGGGACAATTACGGACATTGACGGCAAAAGCCTGACTGTTACCGTCACCGAAGAAGGCACAGACGGGATGCAGATGGAAGTAGAAGGCGGCGAAACCTATCACTTTTCAGTCCTTGACCTGCCGGCTGCAGAGATCTTTGTGACGATCAATACGGAAGGCTGGGGCAATATCGACTATGCCGAAGGGGAAGAAGCGCCGGAGATTGATTATGAGAATCCTTACCAGTCTTCGCAGATCGCCCTTGGTGAAGCAGCAACGTATACCTTTGCGGCATGGCCGAAAACCGGAAATGTGTTTGTCAAGTGGACGAAGAACGGGGAAGATTTCTCAGCTGAACCGCAGATTACCGTACTGTTGGATGAGAGTGCAGACTATGTTGCAGTATTTGAAGCAGACCCTGACTGGGTGAATCCGATTTCACCGTATGTCGGCAGTTACCAGAGCGGCAGAACAAATGCGGAAGTCATGGCATTTATGGAAAATGAAGCATGGATCACCATCAGCTGGGCCATCAGCAGTGAAGAGGTGACAACCTGGCTCATCGTCGGCAGCCTGGACCCGGAAACCGGAACCATTACATACAGCGGCTCTTCCAAAACAAATGCTGTCTATGATGAAGAGGGTAATATCAAAAACGAGGAACAGGTTTACGAAGACGGCACCGGAACCATCACATTCCATGAAGACGGCACCTTTACCTGGCATGAAGACCAGTCGGAAACAGGTGAAGACCTGGTGTTTGAACCGCTTCCGGATCAGGAGTAAGGAAGCATGAAAAAGGTACTTGTCACGTATTTCAGCGCCGGCGGTGTCACCGCAAAGGTCGCAAAGCGTCTTGCGGAGGCAATCAATGCCGACCTGTGTGCCATTGAACCGGCTCAGCCGTATACCAGAAAAGACCTGAACTGGCTGAATCCGAAAAGCCGCTCATCGGTGGAAATGAAAGACCGGAACAGCCGTCCGGCCATGCTGAAGGCGGTGGATGTTTCCGGCTATGACGTGGTGTTTGTCGGTTTTCCCATCTGGTGGTACCGGGAGCCTTCCATCATCGATACGTTTATGGAAACGGCTGACCTGAAAGGAAAGACGGTCATTCCCTTTGCAACTTCCGGCAGCAGCGGCATGGGGGATACAAGGGGTAATCTGCAGGCATTGGCGCCTGCTGCAGATGTCAGGGAAGGATGCCGTTTTTCGGCGCGTGTTTCTGCAGAAGAACTGAGAAACCGGGCGTCTGCGTGGCTGTAAATCAAACGGGATTTCTGCATGCTGTGAGGCTTCGAAGTCCCGTTTTTATATGGATGAAGAAGTGCTGATAAAAGGGCGAAGAGCTGCAGAGGGAATGCAGAGTTAATATGATTCACGGTTAATTATCTTAAGGAAAAGGTGTTATACATTTCCACAAATCACATAAAATGCCTGCTCGGGGAAAAATATAACTGATTTTAGGATTTGTGAGGCTTTAATGACCTTGGCCGGAAAACGGCAGAAACACCCAAGTCGGCAGAGAAAATACCCAAGTCAGCGAAGAAAATACCCAAGTCGCCGAAGAAAATACCCAAGTCGGCGAAGAAAATACCCAAGTCAGCGAAGAAAATACCCAAGTCGGCGAAGAAAATACCCAAGTCGGCGAAGAAAATACCCAAGTCGGCGGAGAAAATACCCAAGTCGGCGGAAGGAATACCCAAGTCGCTGGAGAAAATACCCAAGTCGGCAGAGAAAAAGAATACAATCCAAGCAGATAAGAATAATGCAGTTGAACGTATTTTAGAGTACTGTTATGAGCCAAAAAGAATATCAGAAATAGCTGACTTTTTGGGATATAAGGAAAGGAAAAGCGTTAGAAAGTATTTGAATTTGCTTTTGAAACAGGGTCGAATGGCTATGACAATACCTGAAAAGCCAACAAGTAGATTCCAAAAATACATTACAATTAAATAACTGCTAATAGGTAGTTGTAAATTATTTTGAAAATCTTGTTCAACACCTCAGTGATCGTACGCTTGTTTCTTCTATGATAAAACAGTTGAGATAGTTGATATAGGTGAACAGATTTTCATTATCAGAACTTCAGGGCTGGTTATGTGATTGTCATAACTGCCTCGTATTACAGTACATCCGGAAGATACTAGGCAGGTGTTTGAAAGTGGCATAATCGCTTAAATCATATATAGAAATCCTTTGTGAAACAGCGACGATATAAGCTTATTTAAAATAAGAAACCCAAAATATGGGTTTTCGGGCGAGTCAATCGACGCGCTTTAAGGGGAATTAGACATGCTGAATGATCTGAGGATTTGTAATGTTGTGAATGTCTAATCAGAAATCGCTGTCGATCTTTCAATCATTGAATAGGTCCAGCTGCTTACCAGAAATGATCTGAACTGGTTGGATCAAAAAGGACGTTCATAAATTAAAATGAAGAGTCAAAACAATAGTGCGGTCTTTCACAGATTTATGCGAACATTCGTATAAACTGTAATAGAAAGCACAAGGGTTTTCACAAAGACAGGGAAACCCGTTTCCTTATCCACATGATTGTTCATGTTCGTAAAAAGGCTATCCTCGAATCTGCCGGCAGAAGATCATAGGGTATCTGTTGTGTTCCGGAATCGCAGAACCGGAAAAAATCATTATACATTTCCACGAACCATACAAAATATCTGTTCAGGGAAAAAATATAACGAGTTTTCCGGCTGAACCATGGGTGATAAACTGTCATCTGAAATCCTGTGAAAGGAAAAGAATATGAAAGAAAAACGGATACGTTCAGACATTCAGAAAGAAAACAGGAAGTCTTTTCGTCTTCCTTCCCTCAACATACACGGAACCCCAGGCATCCGGACGCTTTGGAATTTCCTCCTGACGGCTTTGGAACCGGTCGGGAAAACCCTGTATGTGTACGGCGGGGGCTGGAATGAAGAAGATACCGGTGCCTCCCGGCAGGCCTGCAGCCTTGGCATTGAGGAAGAATGGGTCCGCTTCTTTGCTGATCATGACGAGAATTACAGCTATCTGGATATACCCGGTCCCAAAGAAGGTTCTCCCGCACGCAATCCATACGGATATGCAGGACTGGACTGTTCGGGCTATGTGGGATGGGCTTTGTACAGCACGCTGGAAACAGAAAACCATTTGCCGGGATATGTCACGGAAGCTTCCGTGATGGCAGATTGGCTGGCAGAAAGAGGCTGGGGTTCCTGTTTGAAACAGGAAGACATCACAGCTGATGACCTTCATCCCGGCGACATTGTAAGCATGTCTTCCCATGTCTGGATTTCCCTTGGCGCATGTGCTGACGGCAGTGCTGTCATCCTGCATTCTTCGCCAACCGACAGCCGCAGCGGCCATCCCGGCGGCGGGGTGCAGATCAGCGCCGTCGGCAGGGATGAAGGCTGTCAGGCATACCGCCTGACAGAACGGTATATGGCGGGATATTTCCCGGCCTGGCATGAAAGATATCCTGTCCGGCTGTGTGATCCGGCCGTCTATTTCAAAGCCAAAGGCATTTTCAGATGGGAAACAGGAGAAAGAGGAATCCTCAGGGATCCTGAATCGGTTTCGGCCATGGATCCGGAAGTTTTGCTGAAAAGGCTGTTCAGACAATATGGTCAAAACGGTTTATGATGGCAATGGACATCATATATAATGGCTCCAGGAGGATTTAAACATGAACAGAATATTGGTTGCTTACTTTTCGGCGAGCGGTGTGACGGCTGCGGCTGCTGCTGAGCTTGCAAAGGCGGAAGGCGCTGACCTTTTTGAAATCAGGCCGGAAGAACTGTATACAGCTGCCGATCTTGACTGGAGAGATCAGAAATCACGCAGCACCCTGGAAATGGCGGATCTGAACTGCCAGCCGGCCATTGTCGGCAGGGTTGAGGATATGGCACAGTATGATGCTGTCTTCATCGGCTTCCCGATCTGGTGGGGACGTGAACCAAGTGTTGTGGATACATTCCTTGACGGCTATGACTTCAAAGGCAAGAAGATCATCCCCTTCTGCACATCCGGCGGCAGCGGGATGGGGAAGACAGCGGAAAGAATCCGTTCCCTTGTCGGGGAAGGTGTTATCGTCGATGAAGGAAAACGGATCGGCGGCAGTATCTCCGAAGAAGACCTGAAACTCTGGATGGAAGGGGTCATGCAATGAAAACCACCGAAGCGATGAAGAGCAGACGCAGTGTACGTACCTTTGACGGGAATCCGCTCCGCCCTGAAGACGCCCGGAAGATCCTGGCCTTTGCACAGAGTGTCCAGAACCCTTACGGGATTCCCATTGAATGGAAAATCCTTGACGCAAAGGAATACGGGCTGTCAAGCCCGGTCATCGTCGGAACCGATACCTACATGGCCGGCAAGATGAAGCGTGTCCCGCATGCGGAAGAAGCATTCGGCTATGCGTTTGAAATGACTGTCCTGTATGCGGAAGCACTCGGCATCGGCACGACATGGATCGCCGGCACAATGAACCGCGATGCTTTCGAAAAGGCCATGGAACTGGCTGAAGATGAAGTCATGCCGTGCGTCAGCCCGCTGGGATATCCGGCAAAGAAGATGTCTTTACGGGAAGCCATGATGCGCAAAGGCGTCAAAGCCGATGTCAGGATCAGCTTTAACAAGCTGTTCTTTGACGGTTCGGCCGATACCGCCCTTACAAGGGAAAAGGCAGGAAATCTTGCCGCCGTGCTTGATGCTGTAAGGCTGGCGCCTTCCGCAGTGAACAAACAGCCCTGGCGGGCCGTGGTATGCGGTGAGCATGTCCATTTCTATGAATGCCCGAGCAAAGGCTATGTTGCGGAGAACGGCTGGGACATCCAGAAGATTGATATGGGAATTGCCCTCTGCCATTTTGACCTGGCCGCAAAAGAAAATGGACTGGATGTATCGTTTGCAATCAAAGATCCCGGCCTTTCCATGCCGGCCATGCAGTACATTGCATCCTTTTCCGTAAAGCAGCAGGGATCCTGCTGATGAGCAGCAAGGAAATGAAGCAGCATCTCAGCTACGTGTTTGTCCACGGCCTGTCCGGCTGGGGCAGCTATGATGAGCAGTATCAGAAAATGCCTTATTGGGGAATGCGCTCAGGCGATCTGATGGCATTTCTGCAGGGGCAGGGCTTTTCCTGCTTTGCCGCTTCGGTTGCCCCGACGGGAAGTGCCTGGGACAGGGTCTGTGAACTATATGCACAGCTCGCCGGAAAACGGGTGGACTATGGTGCCGTGCACAGTCGGAAATACGGCCATGAACGTTTCGGGAAAGACTTCACGGGAAGGCCGCTGCTGCCGTACTGGGGATCGGTAACCAGGCTGGTGCTGCTGGGCCACTCCTTCGGCGGCGTGACGGTACGTCTGTTTTCCGAACTGCTGGCAAACGGGGATCCGGAAGAAAAGGCATCCGGCACAGAAGACCTTTCAACGTTTTTTGCCGGCGGGATGGGCAGCCGTCTCCACAGCATTGTCACCCTGGCGGCGCCGACCAACGGGACAACGGCCTATAACCTCTTCCTGGATCCGTCGTTCCATCCTGAACAGGTTCCTGTCCCCTTCTGGAGCCGGCCGCTTGCGTCCATGCTGGCAAGAGGGACGAAGGCACAGAAGGATGGCCGCGATGAGCGTGACTATGCCGGCTATGACATGCATATTGACCATGCCATGGCCCTGAACCGGAGGATTTCCACCATCCCTGATGTCTATTACTTCGCCGTTCCCTGCGGGTTTACGGAAGTACAGAAGGACGGCACGCACCGACCGAAAAAAGGGATGGAACCGTTATTTGCCATGCGTTCCTGCCAGATGGGTGCCTACAGCGGAAAGACGGAAGCAGGCATGGTGATTGATGAAAGCTGGCGTGAAAATGACGGCCTGGTGAATACGGTTTCCGCCATGGCACCGATCGGCGCACCATCAACAGGATTGGATGAAACCCGGATCCATCCCGGCATCTGGAATGTCTTTCCTGTTTATGACGGGGATCATATGGCCCTGCAGGGCGGACTGATGCGGAAACACGACATCCGCAGCTTCTATCTGAAACTGCTGCAGATGGTTGATGCCCTGGCATAATGCTGAAACTGCAGAGACCGCAGTCATGATGGCTGCGGCCTTTTATGACGGCAGAAAACGATCCCGGGCAGAGGATCGTTGTCAGTGTGTTTACTTTTTATCAACCGGTGCCTTTTCAAAGACAGCTGCCTGATAGGGCCTGAGGGTGACGGTCAGCCCATCCTGCTGCAGTTCCCTGTCGTTGCTGAGAAGGAGGTCAGCACCTTTGAGCCATGCCGGCAGGGTGTACACAGCTTTCTTCCGGCTGAAATTGCCGACGACGAATAAACGATTGCCGTGATACTGGCGGCTGTAGGCAATGACCTGTTTATGGTCATGGCCGTATTCTTCCGTTTCGCCATAGATGGCCGTTTCATTGGTCTTCTTGAGCGCCAGAAGCTTCTGGTAATACCGGTAGATGGACTTTTCACTGCTGAGGTCTTTCTTGACATTGATGTCCTTGTATGCCGGATTGACACACTGCCATGGGGCAGCACCTGTATTGAAGCCGGCATTGACCGTATCATCCCACTGCATGGGGACTCTGGCATGGTCACGGGCACCGTACTTGATGAAGCTGAAGGCAAGCTTCTTCGGCATCTTATAGGAGCACATCAGGTCATAGACGAAATGGCTGACCGGATCTTTCAGATCATCCATGGATCTGAAATCGCAGTTGGTCATGTCGATTTCCTGGCCCATGTAGATAAACGGGATGCCGAAGCCCATGAAGGTGATGGTCGCAAGCATCGTGGCGGCTTCATAGCGGTAATGTTTTGCGTCAATGGAGAAGCGGTTCACGCAGCGGGGGTTGTCGTGGTTTTCAAGTACCAGGGTATTCCAGCCTTCCTGGTAATAGGAGATCTGCGGATCCAGCAGCCCTTTCTTGAATTCGGCAAGGTCAAACGGTTTCTTAAAGAACTTCTTGCCGCCGATGTTGTCGGAATCCAAATGGCCGAAACTGAAGATGGTATCCAGCTCATGATTGTTCTCGTTGACATAGGCATGGGCATCTTCTTCGGAAGGGTGGAAGGATTCGCCGACGGTATAGGAATCATACCGAGAAAGGGATTTCTCATTCAGCTCCTTCAGAAATTCGTGCATGCGGGGACCGTCCACATAGAACGGGGCACCGGCCTGGAAACTCTTTCTGTCATGGTCATCCTGGATGGGATAGACCTTTGAGAACATGTTGAAGACATCAAAACGGAAACCGTCAACGCCTTTGTCGAGCCAGAAGTTCAGGATATCAATGACTTCCTTTCTGACATTGGGATTCTCCCAGTTGAGGTCTGCCTGCTCTTTGCAGAAAAGATGGAGATAGAATTCATCACTGTCACCGATCCGTTCCCAGGCACTGCCGGTGAAGGTGGACTGCCAGTTGGAAGGCGGCAGCAGTTCTCCCTTTACGGTTTTCCCCTTGCGGATGATGTAATAATCCCGGTAAGGGGAATCCGGGGACTTGATGGCTTCTTGAAACCAGGGATGTTCGGTGGATGTGTGGTTGATCACCATATCCATGATCACTTTCAGATCCCGGTTATGACATTCTTCCAGCAGCCGGTCAAAGTCAGCCATGGTGCCGAATTTTTCATCTATTGCGGTGTAATTGCTGATGTCATAGCCGTAATCATAGTCCGGCGACTGATACAGCGGTGAGAACCAGATGGCAGTTGCGCCAAGTTCCTTGATGTAATCCAGTTTTGAAATAATGCCGGGAATATCACCCCAGCCGTCATTGTTCGCATCCATGAAGCTGAATGGGTAGACCTGGTAGACTACAGCATTCTTATACCAGTTTGTTTTCATGATTTTATACCTCGTTGTCTGCATACATTGTAGCTGTTTTGAACAGGAATGCGAAGTTTCCGGAAAGGAAAACAGCAGAAGCCTCAGCCGGAAGATTGCCTGACATGACCTCATGCCTGTGCATAATCATCGTTGATGCGATTGAATTCAAAGCTCATCTGTTTCAATTTCTGATGCCCAATAGCCTGACAGGAAATACAGAAACGAGGCAGGCTCAGATCCTGAACCTGCCTCGCTCTGGCTTTCCTGTCTTTATGCATACATCTGATCAGGAACAAACAGATTGTCTGCCTTCGGCTTCCCGGCAAGTGTCTGTTTGGAAACCCTGAACCTGGCAAACTCCTTTGCGGCTTCTTCCGTAATCACACCGGCTTTCAGCTGCGCATCCAGCAGTTCTCTCACTGTGTTTTTCGCAACGAATACTGCAGTGTTTCTTCTCATGCGCTACATATGCATCCAATGCTCTCATAATCTTTCCTTCCTGGAATTATCTGGTTGGCCATGGAAAATGCAGGACAGGTACAGATCCTGCATCTGTCCCGCTTTGGTTTCCCTGCCTTCATGCAAGCATGGTATCAGGAACAAACAGAGTATCTGCCTTCGGTTTCCCGGCAAGCGTCTGCCGTAAAACCCTGAACCCGGCAAACTTCTTTGCGGCTTCTTTGGTAATAAGATGTTCTTTTACCAACGCATCCAGAAGTTCTCTCACAGCTGTTTTTTCCCTGTACAGGATATACGAATCCAATGCTCTCATAACCTTTCCATTGTCCTCCTCGCCGCTCTGAACGGCATTCATCAGGTCTTTGAGTACTTCGTCTTCAGACGAGAGCTCCGCCAGCACGAAGATCAATAAGGCATAATCCATTTCCATAAGATCATCCCTGTGCTGAACAATAAGCTCCTGCATCCTCTTACGATTGTCACCTTCCCGGATCAGTCGGAAAGCAAGTTCGATTTCCGGTCCGAACCGGGAAAGCTGTTCTTCCGGCATATGACGTACATCAATAACCGGAATGTTGTAGTCGCGGCCATAAAAATTGGCAAAACGATTGCCAAGACTCGCTTTCAGATTTGTCTCAGCCGTCCACCTGCGCCTTCCTGTGTAGAGAATCAACGGCATAATGTGCGGTGATTTTACCTTGATCAGATGCACTGATCTGCGGTTCGTCTTTCCTTTCCTTTTCCTCGCG
>JAFWCP010000348.1 GCA_017536845.1 Solobacterium sp.
CGTTTCAGATAGGCTTCCCGCTTAAAGGTGCAGATGTCCAGAGCAATCCGGACATCGTGCGCAGGCGCCTGCTTCGTGCCGTAATAGCCGCATACGAATTCCCCTTCGACTAAGCGCAGGACAAACCAGACACACTGGGGATCGGGCCGCTGCGGGATCGTAACGTCCGTGCTGCCTTCGACCAGGTATTCACCGATCCTTCCATTCTGGTCATACAGGGTCACCATGCCCCTGCCGGTGATCTCAAGATGCAGGAAAAAGGATGCAATCTCCGTATACAGACGCCATTTGGCAATCGAAAAAATATTGAAATAGGTATCGAACGAAAGCTTCTTTCCGTCCTTGCGGACATAGAGCGCTTCCTCAGGGCATATGTCCCTGTTCATAAGCAGAACATTCTGCAGTTTCATCCGGTATCCTCCCTCAGGACTTCAGTCTGTTCTCCCGGATGCCTTTCAAGGTATACTTCAGCGCATCCTTCTTGGAAATCTGGTCCTGATACATATTCCGTTTCACAATCGTGTAGTACACCGCATAGGCAGCCGCCATCGGCAGGCCAAGCATGTAGCGGTTCACCATGCCGCGGTTGTAGAAAAACGTTTCATCAAAACCGGTAAACCACGTTCCCTGGCTTTGCCCGGTTTCATAATAGCTGTTGGCCACCGTGCTGATCTCCTCCGGCACGTAGTAAACGGCAAGCCCGGCAGCATTACAGTCACGCAGGAACTTGACCTCTTCCCCGGCACCGTTGCCGGTGCCGGCCCCCATCCTTTCATCAAAGCGCACGCCTGCCCCGCGTACGGCAGAAACCTTCATGGTGATCTGCCAGGAAGCAATCCGCAGTACGGTCAGACGATTGAGCTTCTGTGTCTTATGGGCCAACCGGGAAGGCTGGTTGGCAATGCCGAAACAGATCAGGTCTGCCTCGGGAAACCGTTCATACGCATCCAGGATTGTCTGGTCGTAAAACGGAAACAGCTGTTCATCATCATCGCATAACAGCCCGATTTCCCCTTTTGCATGTTCTATTGCCGTGTTGCGGGAGACGGAAAGCCCCCGCTTCGCACTGCTGAGCATGCGGATGCCGTTCTCTTCCTGCATGCCGTCATGATCGGTCTGGTTGATGATCAGCACCGGCGCATGACAGCCGGTTCTTTCCGCAATGCCCATATCCTGCTGGTGCATGCAGGAAATCCATACTTCCACATTCTTCATTTCAGCTTCCTGTACTTTCTGATGCTGCGGCAGGCGTAATGAAACATGCTGGACAGAGAGTCCGCAAAGGAAAGGCCGATAAAGCGGTAGGTATTCCAGTTCATCAGTGCCGCCTTCTTCTTATCCGCTGATTTTGAGCCTCGCGAAAGCCGGTAGACAAGCAGAGGCTCGTCAATGCCGTAAGCCATCACGCCTTCTCTTAAAATCGTCAGCCAGACGGCAAAATCCTCATGCATGAAGCCGGAAGAAAACGGATGGTCAAGCAGAAGCTGCCGTAAGATCAGCACCGAAGAGCAGGAGATGACATTCTGCTTTTTCAGTTCTTCAAAGCCGACCGCTGATGGCACATGGAGCACGCTGTCGTAGCGTTTTCCCGCTTCATCGATAAAGGCGGAACCGGTAAAGACAAGCCCGGCTTCCGGATGTTCTTTCACAAAAGCCATCTGTTTTTCAAGCTTGTCCGTTTCCCAGAGGTCATCGCTGTCCAGCAGGGCGACCCAGCGGTTTTCGCTTAAGGATACCGCCAGGTTGCGGACATAGGAAACATCTCTGTTTTCCTTCAGGCTGACGATGCGGGTCCTGTCATCCGCGCACCGCCGGGCTATGGCTGCCGTATCATCGGTGGAACCGTCATCAATGATGATGACTTCAAAATCCTGCATCGTCTGGGCATAGACGCTTTTGAGGGTCTCTTCCAGATAGCGGCCGCTGTTGTAGCAGCAGATCAGGATGGATACGCCTTCCTTCATCAGAGCACCTCGCTGGCGTCTTCGCCTTCACCGATGCCTTCGGTGCTTTCCGGCATGAAGAGCACCTTGATCGTCTCCAGGATGATGCGGATATCGGTCGTCACTGACTGGCGGGCAATGTACATCAGGTCCATCTGCAGCTTGTCATACGGCGACGTGTTGTATTTGCCATGTACCTGGGCATAGCCGGTCAGGCCCGCCTTGACCTGCAGCCTGAGGCGGAATTCCGGCATTCCCTTTTCATATTTGGCCGTAATCTCCGGCCTTTCCGGCCGCGGCCCGACGACGCTCATTTCCCCTTTGAGGATATTGATCACCTGCGGCAGCTCGTCGATCCTTACCGCGCGGATGAACTTCCCGACCGGGGTGATGCGGTCGTCTTCCTGCGCTGCCAGACGGGCAACGCCGTCCTTTTCGGCATCGACCCGCATGGAGCGGAACTTGATGATTTCAAACTCTTTTCCGTCCCTGGTCAGCCGCACCTGCTTATAGAAGACAGGCCCGCCGTCGGTAAAGTGGATCAGCAGCGCCGTCACCAGAAAGACGGGAGAACCGGCCAGCAGCACCGCCAGTGAAAACAGGATGTCAGCCAGCCGCTTGACAAACAGGTAGTAAGCCGAAGGCTGGGCCCGCTGGCACAGCATGACCGGCAGCGAGGCCATCTGCAGCTGGCTGGAGCTGTTGACGATATAGTCACCGATATTCGGGCGGATGTAGACCATGATGCCCTTTTCGATGCAGTATTTCAGAATATCATTTCTTTCCGAGGAGTGGATCCCGCAGAGCATGACCGCTTCCGGCTTTTTTTCATCCAGCACTTCAAACACCGGCTGGAAGACCGACAGCTCGTCAATGACCTTGAAGCGCCATGCCACCTGCCGGGTAATCGCCCGGCCCTTGCGCCAGGCCAGCCGGTTGTCGTAGATGATGATGGTTGCCGCCGGCGGACAGACCACGTTGGTCAGGGTATTGGCAATCCGGCTCCAGAACACCGAGCTTAAGCTCCATAAGAACATTCCCAATAACATCGGCATCACCTGCGGCATGTAGCGGATCAGCAGCCACAGGACCACATACATCAGGAAACCGGTCATGCCTGAGGCGATGACATGCGAATAGACAAGCTGCGAAGTGCGGCTGGTCTTCAGGTCAAAGCCGCCGTAGAGCTTCGCAAAGCTGGCATAGATCACGACAAAAACAGTAAGCACCGCGTAATTGCCGCGGGTGACAAAGGGAATGAACAGTTTTTCAAAATAGAACTCATACCACAGCCAGCGGAACCAGGCGGCATTGATGATGACAATCACCGCACTGATCAGCTGCAGGATCAGTTCGCGTTTATGTTGGACATTCAGCACAGTTCATCCTCCTGACCCGCTAATTCTATC
>JAFWCP010000349.1 GCA_017536845.1 Solobacterium sp.
ATCATCCGGTCAAGATGGGGCTTGATGGCCGTCGCATAGACTTCGGTATTCTCCCGGATGGAGAGGCAGGGAAGGCCGGCCGTGCGGGCATAATCTTCAAAGCCGTAGCCGCGTTTGTCGGTTTCACCGGGGACATTGCTGCCGGTGCGCAGGTACAGAAGCTTTTTCGCGCCAAGCTCAATGAGCCTGGCTGCGGCCATGCGGCCGCCGGCAAAGTTGTCGGATGTTACGCAGGGGACGCCTTCAAAGGCGCGGTCAATGCTGACGAAGGGAATATCGCCGATCTCTTCAAGGTCCGGTTTGTAGGTCAGGGCGATGATACCGTCCGCCTTCTGTTCACGGACCATCTGGATGCAGCGGGCTTCGATGGTCAGATCCCTTTTCGTAACGCCGATCAGGGCCCGGTAGCCTTTGGCGGCAAGGTTCAGGATCAGCTCTTCGGTCAGGCAGGCAAAATACGGGTGGTCAAGGACGGGGATGATGACTGCTATGGTGCCGGTCCGGTTGGTGCGCATGCCGCGGGCATAATGGTTGACCCGATAGCCCAGTTTCAGGGCAGCTTCTTCAACCTTGCGCTTGTATGGCTCGCCGACCGGGATGCCGTTGAATACCTTGGAAACAGTGCCCAGAGCGACACCGGCCTCGGCGGCGACATCTTTCATCGTGGGGGCGTTGTTCTTCATTTGGTTACCTCTATTCAATGATCCGTGATTCTGGTTTCACATCTGAATCATAATGAATTGCCGTGAAATTGTAAAGTAGAATTTCATATCGTTTCATGAAATTTTCTTATCGCTCTGTTTGCAGCTTGAAATGCGCCATAAGCGGGCAGACAGTAAGAAACGGAAGCGGAAATACCGGCCTGCAGAAGACGGCAGCGGCGGCCGGACAACATGGCCTGCAGTCTTTTCACGGTTTGAAATCAGCTGAGATATGATATTTTGGAAACGCTTATGATTTGCTGTAAAAAGTCTATGATATATGCTATTATATTGAAACCTTCAGGACACTGAAGGATGGTTCGATCAGCGCCTTTTTCAAAGACAGGAAATGCACGGCCGGTCGCTGCCATAAATCACAAATAGGGAAAGGATATGAGCGGAAACATTCACCGCTCGTTTAAGAAAGAGGAATATTTATGATAAGTGAAAAACTGAAAAAGGCCAGGAAATACATGGATTATATGCTGAAAATCAGGCAGGATGATCAGCCTTCCTTCCATCTGACCGGCGGTGTAGGATGGATCAATGATCCCAACGGTTTCTCCGTTTACAAAGGTGAATACCATCTGTTTTATCAGCACCACCCTTACCGGACAAGGTGGGGAGACATCCACTGGGGACATGTGAAAACAAAGGATTTCATCACCTGGGAAAGGCTTCCCGAAGCGCTGGCTCCGGATCAGGAGTATGACGAACAGGGCTGCTTCTCAGGCACGGCCATCGAGACCCCAGACGGAAAGCATCTTCTGATCTATACCGGCGTATCGTTTATGAACGATGAAAACGGCGTCATGACCGAATACCAGCAGACCAATATTGCCATCGGCGACGGCGTCAACTACGAGAAATACAACCTGAATCCGGTCATCGGCACGGATATGATCCCCGAGGGCAACGACCTGTCTGACTTCCGTGATCCGAAAATCATGTATGAAGACGGCCGGTACTATTGTCTGATGGCTTCCCGCGGCGCTGATGGCAGCGGCGAAATCCTGATGTATGAATCCCCGGATGCCAAGAACTGGAAGTTCACCACCGTTCTGGAAGCCTGCTGCAACCAGTACGGCAGGATGTGGGAATGCCCCGACTTCTTTGAACTCGACGGCAAGCAGGTGCTCATCGTCAGCCCCCAGGAAATGCGGGCCACCGGCCTGGAATTCCATGCCGGCTATAATACCGCCGCTTTGATCGGCATGTGGAACAGCGCCGAAAAGAAGTTCTATCGTGAATATATCCAGTCGATCGACTACGGCCTGGATTTCTATGCCCCGCAGACGCTGAAGGCAACTGACGGCCGGCGGATCATGATCGCCTGGATGCAGAACTGGACAACGTCCACCTGTGCGGAAAAGGATCATAAGTTCTACGGCCAGATGACGCTGCCCCGCGAGCTTTCCATTGATAACGGCCGCCTGATCCAGGGCCCGGTGCGGGAAATCGAAAACTACTATGGCGAACTGACAGCTTATCATAACGTCTATGTCAACGGGGAAATCAGCCTGCAGAAGATCGAAGGCCGGATGCTCGACATGTCGGTCCATATCCGTCCTGCCTATCCCAACAGCTACCGCGATTTCCGGATCGTCGTTGCCAAGGACGGCATCAACGAAACATCAGTTTCCTTCAAGCCCGACAAGAACAAGGTCCGGGTTGACCGTACCAAGTGCGGCTTCCCGTACGACATCATCGGCATCAGAGACTTCCTGGTTTCCCAGAATCAGGGTGAAATCGACCTGCGCATCATCCTTGACCGTTACAGCATGGAAGTGTTTGTCAACGGCGGCGAGCAGGCTGCGTCATCTCTGATCTATACGGATTTTGAAGCAGACGGGATCAGTTTCCGCTGTGACGGCGAAGCATTCTTTGATGTGGAAAAGCACGATCTGAAATTCTGACCGTTCGTCAGAAGCAGGGACCTGCTGAAAAGCCAGGATACATAACAGGGACAGCTGCGGCTGTCCTTTTGTGATGGGATTTGGCATTGCCCTTGCTGCAGGGCATACAGTAAAATATAGCCACAAAAAAGAAAGCGAGAAATATCATATGAGCAAGGTAAGTGAAACAACAAGAGAAAGCTGGATCAAGGCAACCGTCCCGGAGTGGGGGACCTGGCTGAACGAAGAAATCGAAAACACCGTCATTCCCGAAGGCAATGTCGGTATGTGGTGGCTGGGCTGCACGGGCATCTATTTCAAGACACCCGGCGGCGCTGATATCACCATTGACTTATGGGCCGGCAACGGCAAGCGCACCCATGGCGACGGCAGGATCAAGGTCGGCCACCAGATGGCCAATATGGCCGGGGTCAGAAAGATGCAGCCCAACCTCAGGGCGGTGCCGTTTGTCATTGATCCCTTTGCCATCAGGCATGTCGATGCCGTATTGGCAACCCATTACCATCAGGACCACATGTCGGCGGAATTTGCCGCCCACGTCATCCAGTCCGGCATGACGACC
Source organism: Solobacterium sp. (assembly GCA_017536845.1). Next base: position 3,180 of record JAFWCP010000349.1, read on the forward strand.
GTCAATGAAAAAGGCGAAGAAGTGCCCGTCCCGTTTATCGGCCCGAAGAAGTCGGTGGAAACCTGGATCGGCTGGGGCGTTCCCGAAGAGCGCTGCGTCGTCGTAAAGCCCGGCGATACCATCCGCATCAAGGATCTGGAAATTGTGGCCCTGGATTCCTTTGACCGTACGTGCATTGTGACGACCGATTCCACCGGCCCGGACAGAGAAGAACTCTACGGCAAGTGCCCGACCGACATGGATGAAAAGGCCGTCAACTACCTGGTCAGAACACCCGGCGGCAACATCTACCACAGCGGTGATTCCCATTATTCCATCTATTTTGCAAAGCATGGCAAGGACTATGACATTGATGTGGCCTTCGGATCTTTCGGCCTCAACCCGGTCGGCATCCAGGACAAGATGGAAGCCACCGACATCCTGCGCATGGCGGAAGCCTTACGCTGCAAGGTCGTCATCCCCATCCACTATGATGTCTGGACCAACTTCATGGCCGATGTCAATGAAATCAAGGTGCTGTATGAAATGCGGAAAGACCGTCTGGACTATGGCTTCCATCCTTTCTTCTGGGAAGTGGGCGGACGCTACATGTATCCGGCGGACAAGGACCGTCGTGCCTACCACCATGACCGTGGCTTTGATGACTGTTTTGACTACGAACCCAATGTACCGTTCCGCTCCGTGCTGTAATCATGAATATCCTCATTCTTGATATCGGCACCACCTCCATGCGGGGCATCCTCTTCGACCATGCCGGAAACCGTCTGGCCATTGCCCGCCGGGAAAACCACCTCGTGCATATGGGGGAGGTCATGATCGAAGAAGACCCGGATGAGTTCATTCACCATACTGTCGGCATCTGCCGGGAAATCACTTCCGGTTTTACGGTGGATGCTGTCGCCATCACGGCCCAGCGCTCCAGCGTCATCCCTGTTGACAGCGATGGCGAACCGCTGCTGGCGGCAATCATGTGGCAGGACACCCGCAACAAGGACATCATTGCCGAAATGGCAAGGTACAATGACCGCCTGCTGCAGATTACCGGGGCCCAGGCTTCGACCGTCTTTTCAGCCGGCAAGATGACCTGGATCCGCCGGTATCAGCCCAATATCTATGCCCGTACGGCCAGGTTCCTGAACATTCCCGAATTTGTCGTCAGGAAGATGACCGGCTGCTTTGTCTCGGATGATACCTATGCCAGCCGGACCGGCCTGCTGAACCTCAGGACGCTGGACTGGGAAAAGGAGCTGCTGGAGCTGTATGAAATTGACGAAAACAGGCTCTGCCGGCGCATCCGGCCCGGCCAGGTCGCAGGGTATGTCACAAACGCCTTTGCAAAACTGTCAGGGTTGACGGCAGGCATCCCGGTGATCCACAGCGGCGGCGACCAGCAGTGTGCCGCCATCGGCCATGGCGTTCTGCGGGAAGGGGACCTTTCCATCACCATCGGCACCGGCGGCTTCCTGTGCGGGGCGTGTGAAACGCTGCCGGAAGTACTGCCTGAGGGCATGATCCATAACTGCGCATCCATTGCCGGCACCTATGTCAGGGAAGCCAATGTCTTAAGCTGCGGGGCGGCCTATGACTGGTGTGCAAGATCACTCTACGGCATGGAAACCATTGACCATGATCTTCTGGAAGCGGAGCTCAACCATGAGAATTTTGTTTCCTCCTGCCTTGTCGTGCCGTATTTTGCCGGCAAGGGGGCACCGGACTGGGATCCGGGCGCCCGGGCCATGTTTGCCAATGTCAACACGGCAACCAGAAGGTCGGAACTGTTCAAGGGCGTCATGGAAGGCGTCTTCATGGAAATCGGCACCGCGGTCCGGCGCTTCGGCGGAACCGGAAACATCCATACCGGCGGCGGCCTGACCTTAAGCCGGGCCCTGGACCAGC